>CBDTVF010000173.1:0-6863 GCA_965363775.1 uncultured Gammaproteobacteria bacterium | reverse complement strand
ACTTTGCCATCGATGTTGGGCATGAGTCTGGCAGCGCCAACTTTGGCTGCGATGCTGAGTGATAATTGGACCAAAAAGTTAATGGGTGCTGCTTTGATATTGTTGGCAGTAATAAGTGTTTCGTTGATGGTTGTTAAAATGCAGGGTAAGCAGCAACATCATCATATGTCGATGAACAGCGTAAATTCATCTTTGAATTTTTCTGTCGCGACTGCATGAGAACGAAATATCGATATTGTATCTAAACCAGTAAGAAGTCAGATTTCAGTGCACCTACAATTCTGACCAAGCTGACGGCTACCAGCTGTTGAGCCAGTTAATCAAATTTCATATATTAATCAAACTGGAGTAGGTCGCTCTTTAGCTGTTTAGTTTCATCCATTCAATTGCGTATAATGTATATTATGTTAAATAGAGAATGTATTTTAAGTGATAAGTGGTAATTATCGGTTGCAACCTGAGTTTTGGAGAGTGCCTTGTATTACTGCCTGACAGTGCTTTATTCGATTTAATACGTCATGTGTTATAGGCGCCATCAATAATTCAAGTGAACTATTAAATAACTATATAACAGTGTGTTACGGATAATGTCTATCCCGCTAGTTACGACATTCAGGAATGAGAAAACCAGGCTATGCACTTTGGTTATACTGTGCGTCATATCGAATTTGCAATACTATGCCTTTGGTCTATGATGCTTCGATGATTACAGCACTCCTTTTACTCGTTTTGACACAGTCAGTTGTCGCTGAATCATCAGGGCTCGCCCAAATACCCGAACAGGAAGTCGTGAATTCATCTGTTGAATCAGAGTTAAAGCAACTCCCTGTCATAGAAGTCCGATCGCAACGTTACATCCTGAACTCTGAGATCGACAGCAGCCTCAGTGATCTTTCCGAAAAAGAATTACGCGCAGTGGCACCCAAACACCCCAATGAGATATTCAGCCGCGTTCCAGGCGCCTGGATATCCAGTGGTTCAGGTCAGGAGCACCTAACAGCCATACGTTCACCGGTTTTGACAGGCGCGGGCGCCTGCAGTGCATTCATGGTATTGGAGGATGACGTCCCTACCCGTCCATCCGGGTTTTGTAACGTCAACCAGTTGTTTGAGGTCAATATCAGGCAGGCCGGCCGGATCGACGTGCTACGTGGTCCCGGAACAGTGACCTATGGCTCTAACGCACTTCATGGTGCTATCAATGTCCTGACACCAGGACCACTAGCCAGGACATTTTCAGAATACTCACTGGAAGCCGGAACAGACAATTACTACAGGGGTAGCTATGCCATGGCGGGCGCGCACAGCGCTTTGCAGGCCAGTTATACTGATTCCGGCAGTTTCAGGGACGCTGAGAGCTTCCGTCATGGCCTGTTTAACCTTCAACTTGAGCATACAGCGGATAGGTCAACAGGCCGCACTTCATTCGCCTATGCCAACCTGGACCAGGATACTGCGGGTTATATACTTGGAAAAAACTCTTATAAAAACGAACTCTTGCGAACAAAAAACCTGAATCCTGAAGCTTTTCGTGAAGCATGGGCCGCCCGTTTGTCCAGTCGTTGGAACTGGCTGACCGAAAATGGAGCTGACCTGGAGTTGATTCCCTATGTGCGCAGCAGTCGTATGGATTTTTTACAACATTTTTTACCGGGCACGCCATTGGAAGAAAATGGCCAGGATTCGGCCGGCCTGCTTTTCAGTTGGCATAATAATGAGGAACTGTCATCGGGTATTGACCTGGAATGGGCGAATGGAGAATTGCTTGAATTCCAGGAAAATGTGATTGAAGCAGGCTCGGATTTCCTCAAGGAAACCCGTCCACAGGGTTTCCATTACGATTATGAAGTGCAAGCCACAACCCTGGCAGCCTGGACACAGTGGCAAGGTGAATTACGTTCGAACCTGGCATTGACTGCGGGCCTGAGAGCCGAGTATCTCAAATATGATTACGACAACCACATGCTGGATGGAAATGGCCGTGATGATGGCAGTCAATGTGGATATGGAGGTTGCCTCTACACTCGTCCCGCCGACCGCACTGACAGTTTCACCAATCTTTCACCGGAATTGGGGCTCAGATACAGCCTTAGTGATCAGCAGGCAATCCATGTCCGATTTGCGAGGGGCTATCGCGCGCCACAGGCGACCGAACTCTACCGTTTACAGAAAGGCCAGACAGTCGCCGATCTCGACTCAGAAACGCTGGATTCACTGGAACTTGGTATCAATGGTGCTACAGACATACTGAGCTATGAAGTCACCGCTTATGTCATGCGCAAGAACAATTTTATTTTTCGAGACGCCAACGGCTTCAACATCAGTGATGGGAAGACCCGACACTCAGGTATTGAATCGTTGCTGATATGGCAGGCAACCGAGGTATTCCGCATCAGTGCGAACCTGTCATGGGCACGGCATCTATATGATTTTAATCGTGATATAGGCCGAGGTGAAGTCATCCTCAAGGGTAACGAGGTAGATACGGCACCACCCTGGCTGGGCGGTCTACGCCTGCTATGGCGGCCTGGCAGCAGAAACGCCATCGAAGCTGAATGGGTATACCAGGGTGGCTATTTCCTGGATGCAGCCAATGCCCATCGCTACCCTGGTCACAGTTTGCTGAATTTGCGTGGTTGGATACGCGTTAAGAACAGCCAGCATAGAGTATCACTGCGACTGACCAATCTTTTAGACACCCGCTATGCAGAGCGTGCTGATTATGCATTTGGTAACTATCGGTACTTTCCAGGAGCAGGGCGACGCTTCAGCCTGGAATGGGTGTACCGGCGATAGCTAAATAAGGCCCCCTGCCCTTTGATCGGGTACTGAAATCGCAATACTCAAACGTTTCTCCAATTGCTTATTGTTGCTCAGCAATCCAGCTCAGTATTGTTTCCTCCAACATCGGCAGTGTGATGCTACCGGTGCCCAGCACCCTGTCATGGAAGCCTCGTAAATCAAATTCATTCCCAAGCTCAAGCTCAGCCAGGTTGCGCAGGCGGCGAATTTCCAACATGCCCAACATGTAGGAATTAGCCTGACCCGGCCAGGAAATATAGCGATTGATCTCTGACTCAACATCCCCGGGTGGCCAGGCGGTATTGGCCAGCATGTAATCTACCGCTTGCTGACGCGTCCAGCCTTTGGAATGTAGACCACTGTCGATGACCAGTCTCGCTGCACGCCCTGCCTGTTCGGATAACAAACCCATTTTATCCAGTGGCCCGGAGAATAAACCCAGCTCGTCAGCAAGCCGTTCGGAGTACAGGGCCCAGCCTTCACCAAAGCCCGAATTCCACAAATAGCGCACTATCGGATGAACGCGGTCACCCAATTCCAATGCTATAGCGCCCTGGAGATGATGGCCCGGATAGCCTTCGTGATATAACACTGACTGCGGTCCGGCGATTGATCGATGGGTTGGGTCGACCACTGCAACATAAAAGATACCTGGCCGACTACCGTCTTCTGAAGAAGAGTGATACTCGCCAGTGCCGCTGGCCTCACGATAAGACGGGTATGGTTTAATAATCATGTCTGCCTTGGGTAGCAAACCAAATGCACGTGGCATTGCCTCCCTGGAGGCATCAAGAGAAGCAAGTGCATAGGCAAGCACATCCTCACGCGTTGCAAAAGTGTATTCCGGTTTGACGTTTAGGTTTCTCATCAGTGACTCAATGGTCTCACCCTCAAAGTTCACATCGATTATGGCCTGCATCTCAGCGCGAATGCCGGCGATTTGCTGCAAGCCGATCTCATGGATTTCTTCTGCCGAGACTCCAATGGTCGCGAAGTGACGCACTAGCTGCGGGTAACACTCAGCACCGTCAGGATTCGCTGTAATGGCAATTTCTTCTCTTGCCTGTGGCAGGTACTCTTCCTCCATGAAGCGGGCAAAACGTTCGATAGCCGGTGCCGTAGCCTGCTCAAAAACACTGTTTAGCCGGGTAGTAAATTCAGGGTTTTTTGCGCGCACAGCGGGGTTAAGCAAAGGACTGTTTTCCTCAAGGAGGCCACGCACCGATGAAGGCACATCCACTGCAGTGATTCGCGGGGTGCTATAACCCAACTCAAGACCTTTGCGTAAGTTAATGATATCGTTATCTATATACACCGCAAGCGCGTTGAGCCGATCCAAAGCCTGTTGTTGCAACTCAGCCGTGTCTACAGGCTGAATTTCAAACAGGGAGGGAATCTGGTTGTACCAGGCCGTCGTGGTACTCGCTGACCACAATTCGTTGTGACATAGACGGATAGCCTTTGAAGCAGCCAGCGATTCATAGACAACACCGAAACTCACCCAGTCACGACTGCCAATATCCTGTGGCGGGCCAATAGAATCGAACTCGATCAGCCAATCATCCACTCTTTTATCCCAGGCAATCAGCGCTGCAGGGGTATTGTCCATTAAGCGGTCATGCCTGGCGTTGGGCAGACTGTAGTAGGTGCCGGTCTCCGGACGACGTTGCAGGTATGCCAGCAGGAATTCATCGGCGACTGCTTCAATGCTGCGTTGAGCCACGGATGGCGCGATTTCAGGACTTGGCGTGGCTGCTGCGGTCGATTCGTCAGGGCTTTTACCGCATGCAAAAACCACAAAACATATCAGGATACCAAGTACCGGATTTCGCATATAATTCTCTGTTGTTGTTACACGGCAATGCACTGTACTGCAAAGTGTTAGTGAGCGACAGTTTTCAGGGGATGCCCGGAAGGCCTCGATCTTAATATATTGGTCATGCAAGGCCAAACAATGCCACGTGTGCGAAACACACCATATAAACAGGTGACTAATGAATATCAGAATGTTGTTTTTAACCGTGACCCTGGCCTCAGGCTTCTTGATGGCGAACTGCCTGGCGCAGGACCTTCCAGAAGGCTACTGGAGCCTGGAACAGGCCACTGAAATTCTGGACAAGACCCGAACGGTGATACTTGATCCGGACCTTTCATCCCTGACCGAGGCTGAGAAGACAGCAGTCGAAAAATTGATAAAGGTCGGTGTTATTTTCAACCGACTTTACGAGGATTCCATACACTCTCAGGCGCTGGAATCTCTTGAGAAATTGAAAGAACTGGACAATGGTGGAGAGCGCACCACCGCATTGCTGGATATCTATTATCGCTCCAAGGGTCCGGTCACCACCACACTGGACAATAAACGGGTACCGACCCTACCCGTCAAAGCAGAAGAGCCCGGTAAAAATGTTTATCCGCCGGGAATGACCAACGAGTTGCTGGATCCTTTTCTTGAAGCACGACCCGAACTGGCCTCTGAATTGATGAATTTACGTACGGTGGTACGAGCAAGCAGCAATGAAAATATTGCCCGCGATCTGGGTATGCTGGACCGCTTCCCGATGCTGGACGGCCTGCATCCCGGTCTGCGTTCCCGCCTGGAAGCACTGCAAAGCAAGACCGACGATGCACCCTGGTATGCCCTGCCCTATTCTGTCCGCTGGGCGCCGGACATCATGCAGGCCTACGAATTGATCAACGGTGCGGCCAACGACGTCAAGACCGAAGACCCTGACCTGGCGGGATACCTGTCCCTGAGAGCACGCGATATAGTCAGCGATGACTACGAAGCGGGTGATGCCTCGTGGGTTCGCGGTCAATTTCGTCATCTGAATGCCCAGATTGGCAGCTACGAAGTCTATGCGGATTCACTCTATGGTGTGAAATCGTTTTTCAGTTTGAACGTATTGGTGCGTGACACAGAAAAAAGTAACGAACTCACCGCAGCACTGGGTGGATTACAGGCCATACAGGACAGTCTGCCAGTGAGTACGGGACGTAAGATTCAGCAGGATATTCCGGTTGGCGTGTATAACATCATTGCCGACTTTGGTCAATCACGTGGTGCAAATACCGCCTCCATTTTGCCGAATGATGCAAATCACACACGCAAATATGGCCGCACGATATTGCTGCGTTACAATATCATGGCTGACCCCGGTCTGTTTGAAGACAGGAAGGAATCCTTCCAGACTGCAGTCAAAGCTGAACATGCAAATGATCTGACACTGGATGGACCTTTCTATCGCACCCTCTGGCATGAAGTTGGCCATTATCTTGGAGTGGCCAAGACAGTGGATGGCCGGGATCTGAATGAATCCCTGTCTCCATGGGGCAGTCATTACGAAGAAATGAAAGCCGACCTTCTATCCGGTTTCACATCGGCACACCTGAATGCGACCGGTGTTATGGATGATGAAGTGTTTCGTTCAGTGCAGGCCGCGAGCGTTTTGCGCGTGCTACAGAAGAATCAGCCCCGCACCAAGGAACAGCCCTACCAAACCATGCAACTCATGCAAATGAATTACTTCATGGAACACGGATTTTTGAGTTTTGATCCTTCCGATGCACGCCTGGAAATACACTACGACCGCTACAATGAGGTCATCGAGAAAATGTTGAACGATGTGCTGAACATTCAGTTACAGGGGGATGTCCAACAGGCGAATGATTTCATTGAAAAGTACACGACCTGGACGCCTGAACTGCATGGCAAACTGGCAGAACGTCTACGCGATGCAAGCCGGTATCGCTTTGTAATGGTTCGTTACAAGGCATTGGCTGACGATTAGTTGCCGGATGGTATGGACTCTTCGGCGGTGATCATTAAATCGCAATGGGTACCGTGGCAGGTACCCGCCACCCATTATCGTGATCGTATTGCGCAGAACGCACATTACGCCTGATCACAAGCGCATTGGGGAAAAGCATTCTCTAGCAGCAAAAATACAGGTACAATCCGCAATTCAATGAGCCCGGGTGGCGAAATTGGTAGACGCAAGGGACTTAAAATCCCTCGGTAGAAATACCGTGCCGGTTCGATTCCGGCCCCGGGCACCATT
>CBDTVF010000172.1:0-6882 GCA_965363775.1 uncultured Gammaproteobacteria bacterium | reverse complement strand
CAATCTGCGGAAACCGAGCTTGGACCGATGATCAGTGATGAACACTTGGCAAGCGTGGTTTCATATATTGAGCTTGGTCAACAGCAAGGTGCAACACTGGTACGTGATGGCCGAGAGGGCATGCCGGATGTTGGCAGCTATTTAGGACCAACAATTTTTACTGATGTAACAGCTGATATGACCATAGCAAAAGAAGAGATATTTGGTCCGGTGGTCTGTGTGATGGCGGTGGACAGTTTACAGCAGGCAATTGAATTGGCGAACGATACAGAGTATGGGTTAGGCGCCGGTATTTGGACCAAAAACATTGATCAGGCCATGCAAGCCGCCCGCAAAATCCGTTCAGGTTCATTCTGGATCAATGGCTACGGTAGCGAACGATTAGAAATGCCGTGGGGCGGTTACAAACAAAGTGGCTTTGGTCGTGAGTTAGGGCGAGAAGCGTTTGAAGTCTTTATGCAAACTAAGTCGGTGCATTTGTCATTAAATATTTGAGGCCGATGACGCTTTTAACTCGTGGTCTGAAGGAAATGCCATCAAGGCAAAAAAACACCTTATAACGAAACAGAAAAAGATCGTTTTTACCAATCCGTGGCCAGGCATTCATCAGCAGCACTTGAGCGACTGGGGCCGGACTCGGGCGCTGCAGATAAGCGGCCTTTGTTTATCATGGGAATGCTTGATTTCCTCGGCCTGCCTTTCGAGGAGTCCGTACCAAATTTCCACGAATCAAAAGACCTGGTCAGAACACCAAGCACCAGCCAGGTACGAAAACCCATCTACAAGAGTGCCCTTGAAGCCTGGAAAAAATACGAGGACCATTTGGGTCCATTGATAGAGAGCCTAAATTGACGCATTAAACAGCCACAGACCCGCAAGGCTCAACGTACTTGAACAATATGTTATGCAGTCGCAAATTCAATGTGCTGAACATGATCGAGTTTTGCATGTTTTTTGGCCTGCCAAAGGTCGTAATGATCTTGCATTGCGAGCCAGCTTTCTGCAGACCTACCCAATGCCTTTGATAGCCGCAGTGCCATATCGGGGCTGATCCCGCTTTTACCAGTTATGACCCTATTAAGAGTGGAAGGTGACACAGCCAGGCTATCGGCTAACGCACGTGCACTCATGCTGAAGGGCTCAAGATAAACTGAGCGAATAAACTCTCCGGGATGTGGTGGGTTGTGCATAACCATTAGTGATAATCCTCGTAATCTAAAACGAAAGCATTTCCTTCTCGGAACTCGAATGTGACCCGCCAGTTGCCACTAACCGAAATTGACCAACGTCCCTTCAGTTTTCCTTTAAGTGTATGCAATTTGAAACCTGGGATATCCATATCATCGATTTCCTGCGCCGTATCGAGTGCCAACATTTGCATTCTCAGTCGATTGACCTGTGCTGTCTGGACACCAGACGCCTTACCCGTCTCATAGAGGCGCATTAACCCTTTGTGTCGAAATGACTTAATCACAAACTTAGTATAGCGCGTTGCGCATCACGCAACAACTGCCTGCATAACGTTTTAGTAAGTAAAGCGAGGACAGCCATGTCTCTAAATGCCAAAGTAGTGAACGTCCTGACTTTTTCTGGTTTTTTCACATTTAAGCGCATATTAGCAACCCCTCACCGAAACCCTTTTGTCATGTCTGGATGGTCAGCTTATTATGTGTATCGTTTCGATTGACCATGGCTTCTTAATCAACGAGGTTTTGCATCGTGATGATCAAATTAGTTGTAATCCTGCAGGTTTTTCTTTACTTATCCCTTACAGCACAGGCACAGGATGAACCCGGTAAAGTCTTCATTGGCCAAACCAGGACCCTGAATTCAGAAATCCTGGATGAAACTCGTACGATCAAAGTCTGGTTGCCGGAAAGCTATGCCAAATCCAGCGCGACCTACCCGGTCATGTACCTGCTGGACACCGAGATGTCGATGCGCTTCGCCAAGGCTGCCGCCACGGTGGCTGAATTGGGCGACGGCAAGATTCCCGAGATGATCGTGGTCGGAATCGATAACACCAACCGCAATAGGGACGTGTTTCCAGGGAAAGATGGTATCAAGAGTGGTGCTGATGACTTCCTCGCCTTCCTGACCGGCGAACTCTTTCCACAAATCGATAACGCATTCCGCACCACCGATTACAGGATCCTGACAGGTCATTCAAATAGCGCATTATTCGTCGTTTATGCCTTGATGAAGCAACCTGAGTCTTTCAATTCTTATTTCGCCATTAGCCCGATGTTAGGCTGGCGCAAGCCGGAGATGCTGGGCTTGGCCAGGCAATCATTCGCCAATTTTCCCAACAGGAATACATTCCTGTATATCGAGTATGGCGAACAGGATTATGATCATGTGATCAACGTGGTTCCGGAATTCATCGAAATCCTGGAGGAAATCGCGCCAATGGCATTGAAGCATCAAGTCGATGTCCTGCCTGGCGAAGGTCACGTTCCGTACACAAGCTATCGTGACGCCCTGTTGGCGTTGTTCCCGGACTTCCAAATGTCGGAAGAAGACCTGGCCCGTGGAATTGAAGCCATCGATGAACACTACCGGGTGCTAACACAGAGATATGGTTTCAAGATTGAAGTACCGGCTGATCCAATGGTCGAGTTTGGGGAACTGATGCTGGAGCAAAATAACCATGAAAAAGCCATCGAGGCTCTCGAAATTGCTGCAAGCCGTTATCCTGAAAATGTACCTTCATATTACCGGCTTGGCCAGGCATATGAGGCGGCTGACAGACTACCTGAAGCTCTGGCAACCTATAAACGGTTTTTAGAGCTATATCCACAATCCAGCACGATTAAAGTGAAGGTTGCTGACCTTGAAAAGACTGTCGGGCAGCAAGGGACGGAGGAGTAGGCATCCTTGCTGCAATTTTCCTAACCCGCCAGAGACGTCAGGACACCGGCAATAGTGGCAATGGATGCGTACATCACCACCCACCTCATAAAGCGCATGGCTGGCTTAAATCAAAGCATTAAAAGCCCAAAGACCCACAAGACTCAACGCAAAAAACAGCAGTAAAAAATAGCTGCTACGGTCAACCTTGCCCGGAACCTGGTACCAGCCATCGACCTTTTCAGGGCGCCCTTCCCTTTTGAACATAGCCTTTTGACCATGTACGGTAAAGGGGTGATAGTCTTTCTGGAAACCATCGAGCACCACGCTCGCCAACCAGCCAACCATCACGCTGACACCACCACCAATGGCACAATACCATGGCCAGGCAATATCAGCATTGAACTCCACGTACCAAAGGCAGGCAAACCCCGCTGCAACCCCGATCAACAGACCTTTCTCGGTGGTATGTTTGGAATAAAAACCCAAGCCGAAAGCAGCAAGCTTGGCTCCGACAAAAAACGAGCCGATCTTGGATAGTATTTCCAGAACAGAACCGTCACTGCCCATGAAGGCTATCGCAGGGAACACGATGATAATCCCCCATGCCAGGGTAAATAATCGTGAAGCCTTGAGGTAGTGCTCTGGTGACCCATCCTTCTTAAAATACTGTTGATAGAAATCAATGGTTGTCACCGTTGCCATCGAGTTCAAACTGGAATCCAGGCTCGACATTGCAGCAGCAACGACTGCAGCGGCAATAATACCCATCAGGCCCGGGACACCGACCTCGGCAATAAACTCCAACATGATGGTATTGCCATTCTCAAATTCACGACCGCCGTAATAGCTATGAAACAACAGGCCTATAAGAAAAAATAGGGCAAAAATAAAGATCGCCATGTAAGCCATCATGACGTAGGACTTCTTGGCGTCACCAATGGTTTTTGCGGTCAGGGTTCGCTGTACCATCATCTGATTCACGCCGTAGACGACGACATGATAAATGGACATCGCAAGTACACCGGTCCAAATGGTCGCCACCAGGGAAGGATCGGTGGATGTCACAAAAGGATCGGTCATGCCCTTGGCCTTTAACTCCACCAGGGACGCGGCAAATCCACCGGGCAAGGCATCAACCAGGGTCACCAGTACTATCAGCGCACCCAGTAATAAAATGGCAGTCTGCGCGACATCGGTCCAGATGACTGCCGCTATTCCACCCATCATGGTGTAAATCAAGGCAACCACAGCGATCACCAGGATGGAATCAATCACCGGTATTCCGGTAATAAACTGAAGTACCAGGGCCGTTGTGTACAACATGATGCCCGAATAGGCGATATTACCGAACAGAAATATCCCTGCCATCAACGACCGGGATTTCATCCCGAATCGTCGTTCGAGGTAGTCATAAATGGACGCTACGCCACTGTTATAAAAGAACGGTAGAAACACGGTGATCACGATAAATACCGCGATCGGGTAGTTCACATGAATCAGGATGACCGAAAGGCCTTCCCGGTACGACCAGAAAGGCCCGCCCAGGAAGGTCAGTGCACCAATATAAGTGGCCACCACCGACAGCCCGATGGCCCACCAGGGTGTCGTACGATTACCAAGATAATAGTCCTCGGCCGTTTTGACCCGCTTACTCAGGTAGACACCCATGAGCAAGGCAAACACGATATAAGCGCCAACAATCGACCAGTTCAGTAATCCAAATTCGTAGTTCAACTTAATCTCCTGTCATGGCCGTGTGAGCCCTTTTGGGCATTTGATATTTCAGGTACGCAATATGGTTTTCATCCGGTCGAGTACATCCATACCCTGCAGGGACAGGAAGTGCAGGATATCGATAAATATCCAGTTCTCCGACAGCTTTTCACCATCACGCCGGTAGATATCCACCACACGCATTTCAGTTGGCCGATCTGATGCCGGTAAGCCCAGGAAATTGCCGCCTGCCTTCATTGAGAGGTTGGCCCAGCCGAAAAACCCACCATAACTACCTTCTGAAAACCGGCAGATATGACCATTAAATACGATGTCATCCAGATGCGCCCGGAACGGATTCTGATGCTGGACCTCATAACGCGCACGTGTATAGGTTGCACCAATCCCGGCGGGACCAAACCAGATCATATCTTTGTGCCAGGTACGCGCCAGTTCTTCATCAGGTGAGCGCATATAGGATGTTGTCAAATCACTGATCATACGGTTGATCAGATCAATGGTCTTTTTACTCTCTGCTAGATCCTGTTTCTCGAACATCAGGCCATCGTGGGTACGTGGGCCCGGTGTAATAAATGCAGCACCGGTCTGTAGCGGTAAAGGATGCAGACCGACCTGTTGCATGACACTGATGATGTCGCAGAACAGGGCCGTTTCGCAGATTTTACCATCCTCAATACGGTTAAATTCGACATAACGCAGGAAGGCCATTTTTCCAGAAGAAGGAATACCCAGCCAGGTCTCGTCAAACAGACCCAGCATGTGCCCCATGGAACATACCCATTCAGTTTCACCACCATCAACATCGTTCAGACCGGACATAAATACATCCTGACGCCGCTGGATAGAGGTGAATGACTGACGGAATGGCTTCCAGAATACATCTGCCACATCATCTGCACTATGTTGCTCGTAAAACGGATGCATACCACGCCAGAGATAGTCATCTGCTGTGTGGGCTTTAATGACTGCGTTGATCTCATCACCCGTGGCGGCATCAAGAGCCTTGTAATACTCCAACACCAGGGCTTTATTATCCTGAAAATCTGACATTTAAGGTTTCCTCATCTGTTATCGTGCAGCAGCTATCTGCATCAGTAAATCAAGTTCGTTAAAAAGCATCCACTCTTGAATGATGCGTCCCTGTTTGATCCTGTGCTGGGTAATACCCCATATTTGTACTTCACAACCACTTGCCGGACCATATAGTGTATTACCCTGATGGGTACCGGTAGCACTCCAACGCTCCGAAGTCAGGTAACCATCATTATCGTTACCCATCCAGTAAACCTCATCCACCTGCAATCGGAAGTCGGGAAAAGTGGTGTGTAGTGCTTCAAGGAAATCCTTATAGGCTATCGCGCCTGAAAAAGCCCGGTCCGTCGGTCCCTGAAAAGAGAAACCCTCAACGTAGTTGTTACCCAGCAATTCATAATCACAGGCATTCCACAATTGATCCAGATTTCGACGTACAAAATCATCCACGTCGAATCCAGAAATGGGTGAGCTAACTGACAAGGGCTGCGCCGGGCTCGTTGCATGTCTCAACTCCCGCCAGACTCTGTCATCTCTGGGCCATCCTGCGGGTGGCGCCAAAACCATTTTGCTTGCCACCTGGTTCAGATCCAGACCAAGTTGTTTGAGCAGGCTTGAATTGTTGTAAACCACATGCTCGAGAAATATCTCGTTCTTCAGCGCAACACAATTGGCAATAACAAGAACATCAACACTCTTGCCCGTCGCAGGACCGTATTTACTGTCGCCGTCATTCACACCGCGAATAATCGTCCGGTGTGACGTATGGAAACCAATCTCTTCATTACCCGCCCATATAACTTCATCAGCAATCAGCTGAATATCGGAGAAAGCACCCGTGGTGTGATGGGTGTCTGCTACTATTTTTTTATTACCCAATTGGAGACCGTAGTCATCGTAGACTTTTGACGTGCTTGAGTAAGTATCGTCAATATACCCGACATCACGGTCTTCCCATATCCGGTGGGTAATACGCACAATATAATCGATGATATTCTGATAGGTTTTCTCGAAACCCCACAATGATTGTAGAGGACCAAATTGCTCAGGTATCCGTCTTTCATTCTCGACATAACCTCCACCAATACCCTTGCGCTTGACGTAGTTATCCAGGGAGACTTGAAAATCCGTTGGCATATGCTCACGACCCAGTGGTCGTGCGTTATACGTACTGGCTTCCTGATTGCCGGTGTCAGCCACGATCAACTCCCCGCTTCATCAGGTTTGGGAGGCTCTACGCGTCCTTCATCGTATTTTTCCCAG
>CBDTVF010000171.1:0-6886 GCA_965363775.1 uncultured Gammaproteobacteria bacterium | reverse complement strand
AAAAAATGTTGAAAAGAACTGCCAGGACTCCCTGGCAGTTTCACTATCTGCGCTAAATCACTCCCGCGAAGGCAGGTTTTTCAAATAGGCAGCAATGGCTGCGCGGTCCTCGGCGGGCAAATGGACCATATTTTCCTGGACTTTAACCATTGAGCCACCAACCGTATCAAAATCAGGTGTAAAACCAGATTCAAGGTAGTAGGCGATATCGCTTTGCGACCAGTCACCCAAACCCTTTTCAACGGGTCTGATGTCGGGCACCTTGCCCTCACCATCGGGGTTTGGCGCACCCCTCAGCCAGCGCTTGTTGTCGAGTCCACCCGTCCAGTTGCGAGGCGTATGACATTCGCCACAGTGTCCCGGACCTTCAACCAGGTAACGCCCACGTACCAATTGCCCGTCATCCATCGGCACAGGTACAACAAATGCCGGATCGAGATTGACAAGCTTCCACAAACCCAGACCTGAACGTATGTTAAAGGGAAATTTGAGATCATGATCCCCGGACTTGTCCTGCGCTACAGCCAAGGTATCGAGGTAGCTCTTAAGATCCATCAAATCTTCGATTCGCAAACGACTATAGGAAGTGTAGGGAAACGCGGGATAATAGTGACGGCCATCGGGTGACACCCCCAGTTGCATGGCACTGACAAAGTCGAGCATTGTCCAGGAACCGATTCCATTGGAAGGATGCGGTGAAATATTGGGTACCCGGAAAATACCAAAGGGTGTGTCCATTTCAAGCCCGCCACCCAGGATGGCGGGCTCAGAATGATCTTTGGTGGATGAATGGCAGGAAGCACAACCGCCTGCGTGGAACAAACGTTCGCCATTGGCAACATCAACGTTGTGCTGGGGCAAAGTACCTGCCGGCAAACTGGTCGGCCGGGTTAACAGTAACGCCAGCATCATCGCCAACGCGATCAGACCCAGGCTAATTAGCAAACGTTTCATGGCTTGTAGTCCACGATGGATCCGCTGCTATTTCTCTACGCGATATCCCTCATGACAGCCCTTACAGGTTTTGAATACCGGACCTGCTGCTGCATTCAGGGCTTCAACGCTACCCGGTTTGGCCGCGATTGCCGCGTCCACCGATGTACTGAAGTCTGCCATTTTTTCGTTAAAACCATCACGGTCAGTCCAAATCGTAACCTTTGCCTCTGTATCATGACCGGTTCCAGATCCATCTGGAAACAGATCACCGGCTTCAGTAGCGGTATTCTTCCAGACCTTGAAGGCTTGCATGGCGGCCTCGGCATCGAATGGCTGCTTCTGTTTAAGCATACCGCCGATCACTTTTGCCGCATCCCGGGTGTCTTCCATTAGTTGCTGACGCTCTAGAATCGGGTCGGAATCAGCAAGGGCCACACCAGAAACGAAAAGAGCGAGTAGAATGGTTGAAATAAGAATTCGTGACATTTTGTTTTCCTGTTAATTGGTCGTATAAGGTTAAGAGTATAGCCATAATATTGGACTATGATAAGAAAAGGACTTAAACCAGGCTTTAAACCCGGAATTGACCGACCCGGTGACAACGACCGTTTTCGCAGGGTTTTCCCGTTCAAACGTTCATGGGTGGCCATTGTCGTACTTGCTGCCTTTGATGCCGTTTTTTTATTTCCTGCAGTTACAACCTTCAACCAGGCGCTGACCGAATGGGGTCGCTTCGACTCGTTATTTGACCTGATAGCCGCACTGTTTATGAGCGCCTGGCTACTGGGCTGGATGATCGCACCGTTGTTGATAACCGGAATTCTCTTATTGATGCTGTTTGGCAGGGAAGTTCTGAAGGCCAACCGCGGCACTGTTGAGATTTTTTTCGGTTTGCCATATGTGGGTGTGACAGCCAGCTACGATGTCTCAAAAATGCGCAATCTGCGTTTTAACCGCCCTCCCAAAAAGTCTGGCAGCGCATGGCGCGGCACCCATATGGTTTTTGACTATGGAGCGAATACCGTTGCGGTTGGTTCTTCTGTCAGTGGTGATGAAGTAATAGAGCTGAGAAACCAGTTACAAATGGCAACCGGTGCAAAAATACGTCGTGGTGATGCCCTGCCCGATGAAATCAGCACAGAATGGGAGAAAGAAGAACCGGTATCCCATATAACACCACGAACCGGGTCTGCAGTTTCCGGAATCCCAATGTCACTGACATCACCCTCGACGCTGGTCCTGATTATCGCCAACATGGTCCCGCTTGCCGGCAGCGTTTTTCTGGGTTGGAACCTGGCCGACGTGTTGGTGCTCTACTGGGCTGAAAGCGCAGTGATCGGTTTTTTCAATGTCTGCAAGATTGCTGTCATAGGCCGCTGGGGGGCACTGTTGGCCGGACCGTTCTTTGTTGGTCATTTCGGTGGATTTATGGCCATCCACTTTCTGTTTATCTATACGCTGTTTATAAAACAACCTCAAAATGGTGGCGCTTCAAGTGGCGACCTGGCTGAGGTCGCACAACTCTTTGTCGTGTTGTGGCCTGCCCTGGTCGCCTTGTTTATCAGCCATGCATTCTCCTTTTATCAGAACTTTCTTGGCCGGCAGGAGTACCTCGGACGAACAGTAAATGACCAGATGTCAGAACCCTACTCCCGTATCATCTTCATGCAGTTTGTTTTGATCTTCGGTGGTGGATTGTCAATGGTTTTGGGTGGCCCGGTACTGGTACTACTTATCGTGATCGCTTTAAAGATATACTTTGATGTGAGAGCACATCTGAAACAACACACCGCCAGGTAACGGGGTCAAAACACTGATATGAGTATTTCGAAAGTCACCGGTCTGTACATATACCCGGTCAAGTCCATGAAAGGAATTGCTGTCGAAAACGCGCCATTGACAAGCAAGGGCCTGCTTTACGACCGGCACTGGATGGTTGTGAGAGAAAGCGGCAGTTTTGTCACCCAACGGGATATCCCACGCATAGCTCTGGTGAATACCAACCTTCGTGAAGAAGGCGTTGAATTAACCATGCAGGGCCATGGCTCCATAACAGTCCCATTTGATCTTTTTATTGGTGAACACATCGAAACCTGCGTATGGCGTGTTAAGTGCCAGGCTGTAGACCAGGGTGAGCAGATTTCAAATTGGCTAACACGGGTATTGGACAGCAATGAGCCCTTGCGACTGGTGAGAATGAATCCTGAATTTGTCCGTCCTCAGAACAAGCCGGAAATCATGGGTAAGGAAACCACCACCGATTTTGCTGATGCGGCACCCTTCATGGTAGCCAATCAAGCGTCACTCGATCAACTCAATTCAGTACTCAAATCCAATTCGTTTCAAGCAGTGCCAATGAATCGTTTCCGACCAAATATTGTCGTACAGGGGCTTGAGCCCTTCGCAGAACATAAGCTTGCGGGATTAGGTGCAGGCAATTATGAATTCAGACTCCGCGCCCCGTGTGAGCGCTGTATTATCACGACCATGGACCAGGAAACCGCTGAGAAAGACCCGCACGGGCAACCATTCAAGACCCTTCAAACCATCAACCCCATACCTGCGAAAGTGAAAGCACCGGCCTTTGGTCAATATGCGACGCTCACCCGTGGTGAAGCCAGGAATATTGTGGTGGGTGACCGTATTGAACCAATCGTCGTTTCACCCTCCAAGCAGGTTTGAACCGTGATCAAGATCCTGACGCACAGCGTATCACTCAAGAGGTATTAGTTTGACAAAACCAGGTACCCGGCACCTGACCATTGTCGCTGCACTATTGGCGATGATTGGACCATTCAGCATTGACGCCTACTTACCTTCATTTCCAACCATTGAAATGGAGTTTGGCGTCAGTCGGGCAGTGCTTTCCCACAGCCTCGGTGTTTACCTGCTGGCTTTCGGTATTTCCACCCTTTTCTGGGGCCCGCTGGCCGACCGGTACGGACGTCGTATTGTCATCATTCTCAGCATGGCCTTGTATACCCTTGGATCCATCGCCTGTGCTTTGGCAGGCAGCGCTGAGAGCTTCATATTCCTGCGTATCTTGCAGGGCCTCGCGGCCAGTGGAGGTCTTATCGCAGGCCGGGCCATGATCCGTGATGCCCATGATGCCGAATCAGCACATAAGGCCATGTCACAGGTGATGTTGTTGTTTGCGATATCACCGGCAATCGCACCGATACTGGGAGGCTGGTTGCATGATCAATTCGGCTGGCGAAGTATTTTCTGGTTTCTCAGTATATATGGTATTTTGATGGTGTTGATGGGGTTTTTCATCGCTGAAACACTCGACTCAGAACAACGCCGGTCCATACGCCCTGCCACGGTCATTCGAGTTTATATCAGTGCAGTATTGCATAAGCGTCTCCCTGCATTGGTAATGTGCCTGTCTCTGTCCTTCGCCGGCGTATTCCTGTATATCGCCGGTGCACCCAGTGTGATGTACAACTTCCTCGGTCTTGGCAGTGATGATTTTGGCTGGTTATTTGTTCCGATAGTGGCCGGTTTAATGCTGGGTGCCGCCATCTCGGGTCAACTGGCCCACCGATGGCCCTCTCAACGTACCATTTCCGTCGGCTTGATGCTGATGATCCTCGCTTCAGGCATCAATATCATCGTGGCCAATTTGGCCGAGGCGACTATCCTGACCGTTGTCGGACCCCTTGTGCTTTATGTCGTCGGAGTGTCTGTGATGATGCCCGCAATCACCGTGTTGGCACTGGACTGTTTACCCACGCACCGTGGTACTGCGGCATCAATGCAGGGTTTTTTACAGATGATGACCAATGCCGGTGTCGCCAGTCTTGCAGTGCCGTTCCTCAATGCTAGCTGGTTAAATTTCGTTTATGGCCAGTTTGTATTCCTGCTTTTTGCAGTTGGACTCTGGTTCCGGCTTGGGCGAATAAAGAACTGAGACGATCAGCGCTCAAATCCTCGGGCGCTTTGTGATAATCTGAGGCTTCATCAACTCGAGTTCAACGTCATGAACCCTTCCGATCAGACTACCGAAACCACCCCATCCTCTATGGCAGGAACCATCCGCACACGATGGCTCAACTATCGCCGCAAACGTTTCTGGGTATTATCTGCCATTTTGCTTTATGCCCTTCTGGGCTTTTTTGTGGCTCCCCGCGTCGTTCAAAACAACATCGTAGCTTTGTTGGAGGAAGACCTGGGCAGAGAAACCCGCATAGAAAATGTTGAGGTTAATCCTTTTACATTGAGTCTCAAAATCCAGGGCTTTGAACTGGATGACAAAGATAGAACACGGCTGGCTTCGTTTAATGAGTTTTTTGTCAATTTTCAGTTATCCAGTCTATTTAACCGGGCCTGGACATTTGACGAAATACGCCTCGATAAGCCTTACTTTATCATGGAGCGATTCGATCAGACTGATTCCCGGTTAAAGCGTTTTGTTACAGATTTCGCGGCACCCCGGCCTGCTGTAGAAGACAAGCCACAGGACGTTGAAGCAAAAGAAGCCATGCCGCGTCTCCTGATCCATGATTTGATCCTGTCGGAGGGTCATGTGGATTTGAAGGACAACCTGCCGGACACGATGGTTGAGACCCAACTCGAACCAATCAATATATCCATCCAGGGTCTGAACACCCTGCCGGACAGACTCGGCAAGCAATCGGTCACCATCCAGTTGGCCGAGAATGCCAGCCTGAGATGGAATGGCAGCCTGACACTTGGTCCGTTGGACTCTAAGGGCGAATTGGTATTGGAAGGCCTGCACCTTGACCCCGTCATTGCCTACCTCAAGTCTTCAATGCCACTGGACACCCTCGCGGCTACGCTCTCCACAAGCTTAAAGTATCACGTGCATATGAACCTTGGTGGTCAACCGGAAGTTGACGTTAGCGACCTGCGGATAGAGCTTGAAGATGTTAAGGTCAATGGGTTGACACCAGTCACCGAATTCATAAATATCCCAAATATTGCACTATCCGGAGGCACGTTGCGTTACCCGGAGCAGAGCCTGCAGTTTTCCAAACTCATCATCGATCAACCACGCATGGCAGTCTGGATTAAGGAAGATGGTGATCTGAATCTACTGGATCTTGTTCCTTCACAAGATGAAACTGCTGCCGATGAACCGTCAACATCCGAGCAGATGGCCTGGCAGTTCGGTATTGACGAATTTGAGCTATCAGGCGGCACAATTGAATTCTCGGATACCAGCACCGAGCCGGTTGCCAGGCTAGATATACAGGATCTTGTTATCGCACTATCAGGTCTCAGCAATCAGGACAACGCCTCGATGCCGGTCAAACTTGATGGCAAATTCGGGCAAGGTGGTGCTTTCAACGTGGACGGCAGCCTGGACCTGCTCCCGAACATGGCAGTAACCGCCAGCATCAACACGCAGGACGTGCCACTGAGCCTCGGGCAGCCTTATGTTCAGCAGTTTGCTCATATTCAAATCAATAGCGGTGCCCTGAACAGCGAGATAGAACTGAGCTTCACTGCCGATCAAAACCTGACTTCGACCGGTTCCGTGCAGATTCCCACCCTGGATATTGTCAACACACTTGATGGTGGAAAACTGCTCAGTTGGAACTCACTCGATGTCGATCAGTTTGACTTCAACCTGGATACCAATAAACTGCACTTGTCACAACTGACCTTTGATCAGTTATTTGGCACTTTTGTAATGGATGAAAATAAGGAAACCAACTTTTCAGTCCTGATCATTGAGCAGGAACAAAAAACCACCGCTACGACAAGCCCTCCGCTGGATTTCATCATTGGAGGAATTCTCATCAAAGACAGTTCAATGGACTTCTCAGACTTGTCGCTGCCGTTGCCCTTTGCGACCCACATCGTCAATTTGGAAGGCCATGTTTCCACTATCGACACCGCCAGCGATGCGCCGGCCAATATCAAACTGGAAGGACAAGTAGACGAGTTCGGCCTGGCGCGTATCAACGGCAGCATGAACGTG
>CBDTVF010000170.1:0-6896 GCA_965363775.1 uncultured Gammaproteobacteria bacterium | reverse complement strand
ATCCCTATCAAGATGGTTCCGTTACGCAGTGCTACCGCCTGTTCAGCAATGGGCTTGACCACTGCTGCACCGGTCTCCTTGGTAAAGGACGTGGTGACAATAAAGAAGATCAGCATAATGAAAACAATATCAAGCATGGGCGTGATGTTGATTTCTGCATCATCTGTATGTGCATGTCGTCTAGCCATGCATTAATCTCTCATGTCCGCTTGTAAACTGCATAATCTGAATAATAAAAACCTCATCAGTGTGACTGCAACAGATCGCCAAGCGCTTCTGTTTCAGTGACGGCCTTGTGCTCCAGCCAGGTACCGAAATAAACACCGGATAATGCCGCAACCATCCCGGCCATGGTCGGAACAGTCGCCATGGAAACACCAGCAGCCATGGCACGGGCGTTGCCGGAACCAGAGTAAGTCATCACATCGAATACACTCACCATACCGGTTACGGTCCCCATCAGTCCCAACAGCGGACAAATCGCGATAAGAGCTTTGATCAAACCAATGTTATTGCTCAATGCGATTGACGTATTCGAGATCATTTCCTCCCGAATACGCTTGGCATACCAGGAATGGGTATCCGCCCGGGCTTCCCAGGTGGACACGATAGCGCGTTTTTCTTGCGGATGAATCCGATAGAAATACCACAGACGCTCAATGATGAAAGTCCACATCAGGAACAGCACCAACATGATGCCATAGAGGACATCGCCGCCTAAATCGAGGAAGTTCCTGATGGATGACAGTGCGTCGTAAAACCAGATCACACGGTACGCTCCGCTAGCCTCGCAATGATTCCGGCAGCCTGCTCTTCAAGTATCTGGATCATTGCCTTGCTCTTGCCCTGCAGGAATGCGTGCAACAAGGTCAAAGGTATGGCAACCACCAGGCCCAGTACCGTCGTTACCAGGGCTGTCGAGATACCACCAGCCATCATGCGGGGATCACCGGTACCAAACAAGGTGATCATCTGGAAGGTCGCGATCATACCCACAACCGTGCCCAACAGACCCAGCAATGGCGCCACTACATACAGTACCTTGATAAAGCTCAGGCCGGTTTCAAGTGGTGCGGATTCACGTAATATTGCCTCATCCAGCTTTAACTCCAGCGTTTCAATATCAATTTCCGGATTATCGGAATAAATAGACATGACACGACCCAGCGGGTTGCCCTTGTTGGCTGTTTCATTCTTCAGTTGCCGCTTCATCCGACTGCCGGTGGTATAAAGCATGAATGCTTTCCACAGACACATCAGCAAACCAAATAGTCCAACGCCGATAATGACATAACCGACCGGGCCACCGTCTTCCTTAACCCTTTCAATGGGTGTTTTGCTCTGCACAACAGCACGAAGTATCTGCCCTCGTGTGAAATCCACCGCCATGGAAACCATCTCACCGGGTGCGGATTTCTGCAGGTCATTCGCCATGGACTGGAAACGTGCCGCTGGTTGACGCGCCAGCTCTATCAGGTTTTCCGTGCTCTTGGATGAATCCCAATCAAGAAAACTTCCACCGGAAACCGCGTTAAACACGCCAACACGAACCACTTCAAGCTCTTCTTTCGCGCCATTGGCGCGCTCAACGGTTGTGGTGAATTTGACTACCTTGCCGGATTCAGCAATTTCCGTGACCATCCTGGACCAGACTGTGCGCAACTCCTGAACATTGGGCAATGCTTTACGTTGCGCCAGTTCAGACAGAAACTCGCCGCGTCCGGAACGTTGGGCGGAGACCATGGAGTCATTCAGTGCCGCCTGGATGTCACCCGAAGTTTGCCGCACGATACCAAACAGTTCACCGAGATTACCCATACGTTCCTGCAACACAGTCGTCAGCTCAGCCAATTCACGTTCCAGGCGGTCGTACGATGTTTTCAGGTCATCACTGCGCTTTTCTTCGCGTTTTTTCTCTGCCTTGGCCTGGGCCAGCAGATTGCGCTGATTGTCACGTTCCCGCAGGAACTGTGCTTCTCTCTCTTTGTTGATTTGCCCTTCAGCATTCGCAGCGTTGCGAACGATCTCTGCCAACTCATCAAGTGTCTGGGCAGTCGCGGTGGCGGAAATCATCAACATTGATACTGCCATAATGAAACTTAATTTTTTCATTTTGCAACCTCCGCGCCAGGCACAGGTAGCATAACCAGGTTCGGTGCTTTCTCATTCTTGGCAATAGCCAGGCCTTCCTTGACTTCCAGTCGGTATTTGTCCGGTAAATTCTCGTATGCTCGTGTGGAAGGGTTGAACCAGCCAGTAGTCACCTGGTCACTGCTTTGGTAGACCAGCAATGTCCGTCCAACACGCAGGAAATCAACCGTCTGTCCTGTTGTGGGCAAAGCTTCGGCATATGCCTCGGTGGTACGGCCAAATTCCATCTCACCCTGGTAAGCCTCCATCACCCGACGATATTTTTCGGATGCAGTGACATCAGCCTGATCCATCATGTCACGCAAACGAATGACCCGGGCACGACGTTCCTCCAGTCTGAACGGCATATCGCTTTCAACGATTTTGTCCAGGGTATCAATCATTTCCAGCATTAAAGGCACGATACCGCGATTGGTTGCTTCAAGCCCTTCCAATTGTTGATTGATGGAAACGACCTCTGCGCGTTGATCCATAACGACTCTTTCAAGATTGTCGTTGTAGATTTTCAGGCTTTCAGTTTCACGCACAACTGCCCGGTACTCAGCTAATAAATCGGTGGTCTGCTGGGCCAGGCTGGTGACCCGCTTCTGGGAGCCTGAAGCAGCCTTGTTGATACCGGTTTCTGTTTTCACCGTGGCTTCCAAAACCTGGGCATACGCACCTGGTATTAAAAGCATCACGGCTACGGCGCCAAAAACCAAGCCTGTGGTTCGTCGAATAAATTTATCTGGCATTGCCTGTTTCCAATTGGTTTGTTCGATGGATAATACGTATTTAGAACACAATCTCGAAGAGTATGTTTGTATTCATTCCCGAATTTCGGGCGACTCAGGATAACCGAGGGTAGTAGCCAGTGCTACAAAACTGCAACAATTTTTGATAAAAAATATGCTATTTACCACCAATTCACATATTTTTCAGGGTCTGAATCGAAAAAATGATAACTTAAGCACTGCAACAGGGAGACAACTGTCTTGCCACCTGAAAAACAGATAAACCCCAGGCCCGATAGAATCTATTGCCCGCTATCCAGACGATTGCTGGCGATGCTATACGATGCTGTCATACTGCTTGGTTTACTCATGCTGGCCTCCGCAGTTGCATTGCCATTCGGCAACGTGCAAAAGGTCGCACTGCACGACTTCTGGTTTACGCTTTGGTTGCTGCTTGTCTGCTTTGCATATCTCGGTGGCTGCTGGCGTTACGGTGGTATGACGGTTGGAATGCGCGCCTGGCGGATAAAACTTGTCAGCGATAATAATCAGATGATTTCATGGCCCGGATGCTTTCTGCGATTTTTCGTCGGTGCAGTTTCAGTCTCTGCTTTTGGGCTTGGCATACTGTGGGCACTGGTGGATAAAAAGAATCGCGGATGG
This sequence comes from uncultured Gammaproteobacteria bacterium, assembly GCA_965363775.1. Lineage (GTDB taxonomy): Bacteria > Pseudomonadota > Gammaproteobacteria > Xanthomonadales > SZUA-36 > SZUA-36. The sequence goes on along the minus strand of CBDTVF010000170.1, from coordinate 3,369 downwards.
CATGACCTGGCTGCCCGTACTTTATTGATCAAGCAAGTGTAGGCCGCCGAGTACCACTTGACCGAAAGGGGCGCTGGGGCGGGTGGTCAATTCAATAGTCACGTAGGGTGGGTAACTCGTTACCCACGACATATCATCCCGGTTGTCATTGACTGCCAGCATGACAAGCTCTGATCCCGTGGGTAATAAATTACCCACCCTACGTTACTTCGAACCCTCAAACCGAGCGCCGCAAAAACATCACAGCGACCGTCGTCACAATGACCGATGGTAGCGCCGCGCTGAATGCCACCGGAAGACTATAAGCTGCTGCAAGATTTTGCGAAGCATCATTAATCAGGGTTAACAGGCCACCCAACGTCATTCCGATAAAAATCCTGAAGCCCGTGTTGTGTTGCCTGCCGGACCCGAACACAAAAGGCATGCCTGCCAGGACCAGTGCCAGTATAGAGAATGGATAAATGATCTTTTCCCAAAACGCAGATTGATAAACCCTGTCATCCAAACCATTACTTTGCAGATATTTCAACTGGTCCCACAAAGCCCCTATTGAAAGGTAGCTCGGACGTGACACGGCAGATTCAAGCAATTCAGGTTTGACACCGGAAACCCAGGGTGTGCGTTCGAACTTTTGTGGAACCACCTCCAACTGACCTATTTCTATTTCGGACACATTTTCCAGCGTCCATTGCTCTCCGTCAAAAAAGGCACTCTCGGCGCGGGTGATCTTTTGCAGTCCCGAAAACCCATCAAAATGGTGAATTTCAATATCAAGAAAACTAATGGATTGCTGCCCGCGATCTGCAATCAACAAAGGGCGCCGGATATTGACAATATCGTTGCCGTCTCTCATCCACATACCTGAGGGCCCACCAATAATCACCTGGCCGACAAGTTCGCTCAATTTGAACGCGCGGGCATGTTGCTCGGCATCTGGTGCAATCCATTCCCCAATGGCCATCACGGGTACGGTAATCGTTAATGCGCCGGCCAAACCCGCCGCCGCCAGCCTCAGCCTTGAAACACCGGATACCCGGAATGCAACCAATTCATTTGCGCTGGCCAGGTTACCAATGCCAAGCAAGGACCCCATCAGTGCAGAGACCGGAAATATCTGATATGCCATCCTGGGACCTGTTTGCAATACGAACCAGAAAGCGTCTGAAGCACCATAATTTGCGGTGGTGTCACGCAACTCGCCCAGTACGCTAAACATCATCATTAATGATGTCAGGCTGATCCAGACAAGTAGAATCCCGAGCATGGCAGTCTTGCCGACGTACCTGTCTACTCTTCTGATCATTTCACAGCCTTCACGCGAAACCGCCCTTGTTGTCGAACCCATATGAAACTTACGATGAGGAAAATGGCATGTACCCACCACATTCCGACATACGTGGGCAGAACACCTTCCATCATCCACGACCGGCACAGGTACAGCAGGTTGCCGTAGAGCAGATAGATCAGGATACCGAGAACAATCCTGACGCCCCTGCCCTCGCGAGGTTCTGAGTGGGAGAGAGGAATAGCCAGTAAACCTAAGACGATGACAGAGATTGCAGGAGACAAACGCCATTGCAACTCTGCAATCGATTTTGTATCTCGATTCTTGAACAGTTCCAGCGATGATGTTGACCTGATTTCATCTTTATTCTTTCGTTTTCGGAACTCAGGCTCAGGCAGTCGCATGTCGTTACGGGCGAAGCGCAATACCCGTACATCAAGTTGCCCCGGTGCAACATCTACTACATTGCCATCCTCAAGAACCAGGTAACGATCGCCGGATTCGCTGTCCATCCAGTAACGCCCCTTTTGGGCCACCCAAACCTGTTCTCTTTCCTCCTGGCGTTGCTTGATGAAAATATTTCTCAGCTCGCTGCCGTCTGCTTCAATGGCTTCAACATAAAGTATCAGCTCACCACGCCGAAGCACATGAAACTTACCGGCCTGCAAACCCCACACAGCAGCCGAGCGAAACGCCTCTATCAGCTGTTGCTCGGCCATTTGAGCGGATTTCGGGGCAAGACTGAGACCCAAAAATAATAATATCGCTGACAGTGGAAGCACCAGGCTGAGCAGTGGTTTTACCAGTTGCTTCCAACCAAAACCACTGGCGCGCATCACGGCCATTTCCTGATCCCGGTACAGACGACCCAGACACCACATGACAGCAACAAAGCCTGCCAATGGCAAAATATTACCCAGCGTTTCCGGCATATGCAGCAGTACCTGCATGCTCATCAGCCCTGCCGGCACTCTGCCGCCAGCGATGTCTTTTAACATATCGCCGAGAAACGCACCGAGCAAAACCACAATGAGAACAATGCTCACAGCCAGCGTAGTCCAGAACCACTCACGCAATATGTATTTTTGCAGTATGCTCAATTTTCGTATCTTCGTGATTAAATCGTTGTAGAATGCCCGATTATTCGCATTCTAGCAGTGTTATCCGACTCACTGGCCATTTTTACGACCGGGGAATTGGCCAAGGATCCAAAAACAATGAAATTTACACTCGATACAACACCATTACCAGAACTCGATACGGCTTGCCTGGTGATAGGAATACTTGAAGACACAGTTCTGCAGGGGGCGGCACGGTTGGTTGATCAAGCCAGCAATGGCGCGCTGCAGGTTCTGATCAACAGCGGTGATGTCAGCCCCGATTGGAAAGATACTACCCTATTGCATGGTCTGGAAGGCATTGCTGCGAAACGAATCCTGGTTATGGGATTTGGCGAGCCTGAAAAATTCAACGCCGTGCGATATGACAATGTTTGCACCGCTGCCGGCGCTTATCTGAGAGATCACGTAGCCACCAGTGCGCATATATGTCTGCATGACATCGAAGCCGACAACACCGAAGCAGGGAGTGACCTGGACCAGGTCCACTGGCGACTTCGCCAGGCCGCGGTCAATGTCGATCGCGCCAATTATCGCTATACCGCCACCAAGGCACCCAAAGACCATGATAACGATCCGTTGGAAAGTCTTTCATTCAGCGGCGGCAGTGAACTGCAGTCTGCGCTGGATGAGACCAGGGGTATTACCACAGGTTATCTGCGTTCAAAAGAACTTGGTAACCTGCCCCCTAACATCTGCAATCCCGCCTTTCTTGCGGAAACCGCACACGAGATCGCTAACAGTTATAAAAATGTCAGTGTTGAAATTCTTGAAGAGGATGAAATGGCCAAACTCAAGATGTCAGCCCTGCTGGCTGTTGGCCGTGGCAGCGTAAACGGGTCAAAGCTGATCATTCTCAAGTACCAGGGTCTGGACGATATCAGTCGGCCGATCGTGCTGGTTGGAAAGGGCATCACCTTTGATACCGGTGGTATTTCACTGAAACCGGGTCCCAACATGGAGCAG
>CBDTVF010000169.1:0-6922 GCA_965363775.1 uncultured Gammaproteobacteria bacterium | reverse complement strand
CGCATCGTGCGGGTACTGGCATTGGACTTTAACCAGACAGTCGAGATCAGCCTCGATAGCATATGCGCGGATTCCAATGGTGGCTGGCAGGAGTATCCAAAGGGTGTACTCAAGGTCCTGCAGGATGAGGGCTTTGAGCTTTTCGGTGCTGATATATTGATGACGGGGGAAATACCTCTTGGTGGCGGGCTGAGTTCATCGGCCTCGTTGGAAGCTGTCATGGCCTTCGCCATGCTTTCATGTGCCGGCTACGAAATCGACCGCCGCCAGCTGGCATTGATGTGCAAGACCGCAGAGAATCAGTTCGTGGGTGTGGCTTGCGGCATCATGGATCAATATGTGATCTCAATATGTGGCAAAGATGAAGCCATGATGCTCGATTGCCGATCACTGGATTATAAAAATGCCCCACTACCCGATGACGCCCGGCTTCTGATCGTGAACAGTGGTGTCAGACATAGTTTACAGGCCGGCGGATACAATGAGCGACGAGAGGAATGTGAACAGGCGGTTGCCCTACTCAGAGACAAGGGCTTGGATATCACAGCATTACGTGACGTGAGCATGGAAGACCTCGACACACATCGGGAAACTCTTGGCGACCTTCTCTATAAACGTTGTAAACACGTGGTTACTGAAATCCAGCGGGTCGGCGAGGCGTATGCTGCCATGCACATGCATGAAACTGAAACACTTGGGAGATTGATGAATCAGTCACATAACAGCCTGCGGGATGATTATGAGGTCAGCTGCAGCGAACTTGACAGCCTGGTTGATATCGCCAGAAATTGCGAAGGGGTATATGGCTCCAGAATGGTGGGTGCCGGGTTTGGTGGTTGCACGGTTAGCCTGGTAAAACGTGACAAGATCCAGTCAGTCGTAGATGAAATTTGCACACAATACAGAAAAATTCTGGGGCAGGACCCCTGGACAAATATCGTCAAAGCAAGCGAGCCGGTGCAGGAAGTCCAGTAACAATGGTCTCACAGACACACTCACACCTAAGGCGGAACATGTTGACCGGCGAATGGGTGCTAGTCTCACCTCAACGGACACAAAGGCCCTGGCAAGGTCAGCTTGAAGAAGTGTCTTCTGATGTAAGACCTGCTTATGATTCAGGGTGCTACCTTTGTGCGGGAAATGTCCGGGCAAATGGTGAATACAACCCGGGTTACTCAGGTCCATTTGCATTCGATAATGATTTTCCTGCCTTGTCCGCTGAGGCAGGTGTGGAGACAAGCGACGAGAATCTGTTCCACTCCCATGCTGAAACCGGTTGCTGCCGTGTTGTGTGTTATTCAGAGAAACACAACCTTCCACTGGCCGACATGCCCGTTGATGACATCGCAGCGGCCCTTGGGTTTCTCGCAGGAGAATTCAGACTACTGGACGAGCAAGCCGGTATATCTTACGTTCAGATTTTCGAAAACCGCGGGCAAATGATGGGGTGTAGCAACCCGCACCCACATGCGCAAATCTGGGCCACCAGTGCTATACCAAATGAGCCCAACAAGGAACTGCTTAAGCAACAGGCATACCTGGAAACACATGGCCGGTCACTTTTGCTGGACTACCTGGATGCAGAACTGAAGGATGGCAGCCGACTGGTCTGTAGCAATTCAGAGGCAGTATCAATTGTGCCGTACTGGGCCACCTGGCCCTTTGAAACCTTGCTGATGCCACGCAGGGCAGTAGCTGCACCCGACGAAATGTCGCCGAAAGAGATACTGGGTTTTGCCGGTGTTCTCAAGTCCACACTGCAGGCCTGCGACCGTTTGTTCTCGACTTCAACGCCCTATTCAATGGGTTTCCACCCACGGCCCAGCGATGGTCTGGAACATCCTGAATGGCAATTCCACTTACACATTTACCCACCACTGCTACGCTCGGCAAGTATTCGTAAACATATGGTAGGTTTTGAAATGCTGGGTATGCCACAGCGCGACCTGACACCTGAGGCCGCGGCAGAGCGTCTCAGATCCACACTGCAAACCGACCTGAACAACTGAAGAGAAGGTAAGTGATATGAAAACGTCAATTCTATTAAATCGCACTGCAGCAACGTGGCTGTCACTGACTATCTGTGCGAGTGCCGCCATGGCTGAAGACCGGCCTGAATGGAACGATATCAACGTTATACGTCAAAATACTGAAGCGCCGCGGGCCAATTTTCATGCTTTCCCGGATAGGGCTGCAGCCATAAAAGCAGATGTTGGTGAAGACGATTATTACAGGTCACTCAATGGAATCTGGAAGTTCAAGTACTCCGACAGTCCATCATCCCGACCTGTTGGTTTTTTTGAGGATGGATACGATCTCAGCGACTGGGCCGACATTCCGGTTCCATCCAACTGGGAACGACACGGTTACGGTTACCCGATTTACGTTAATGTCCCTTATCCGTTTGATATCGATGAACCTAATGTACCAACTGAGGAAAACCCGGTGGGTTCTTATCAACGGGTCTTCGAAGTGCCATCCAACTGGGCTGGACGTGAAGTTTTTGTGCGTTTCGGTGCTGTCAGTTCGGCATTTTATCTCTGGGTTAATGGTGAATACGTCGGTTACAGCGAGGGTAGCAAGACAGCATCAGAATTCAATATCACCGAAGTCGCCAGGCCCGGCAAAAACACCATTGCCGTTGAAGTCTACCGCTGGAGTACCGGCAGTTACCTTGAGGATCAGGATTTCTGGTCTCTGAGTGGCATCCAGCGGGATGTTCATCTGTATGCGCGCCCAAAACAACGAGTGCGTGATTATTTTGTGCATACTCCATTGACCAACAACTATACCGATGGTGATTTCAGCATTGATGTCGAACTGGTCAATAACGAGGCCAATACGAAAAGTGGCACGGTATCCGTACAGGTTCTGGATGGTGAAACTCCCATCTTGGAACGGTCCTCCAAACTGAGTCTTAAGCCCGGAGTGACACAACAAAACCTGGCCGGATTGATCAGGAATGTGAAACCATGGTCGGCTGAAATCCCCAATCAATACACACTGCTAATCGAGCTCGGCGATGACCGGGGCAAGACGCTGGAAGCCATTTCCCAACGGATCGGTTTCAGAACTGTGGAGATCACCAACGGCCGGTTTTTGGTCAATGGCCAATTGGTCAAACTCAAAGGTGCAAACTTACACGAACACCACGATGTTACCGGGCATGTTGTCGATGAAGAGACCATGCTGGAAGATATCCGCCTGATGAAGGCGGCCAATCTCAATGCCGTGCGCAACTCCCATTACCCGCAACCGGAGCGCTGGTATGAATTGACCTCCGAATATGGTTTGTACATGGTCGATGAGGCCAATATCGAAAGCCATGGTTATGGATACGACCATGACAAGACACTTGGAAACAAACCACATTGGAAAGAACATCACCTTGATCGTACCCAAAGGATGCTCGAGCGAAGTAAGAATTACCCTGCGGTCGTCATATGGTCTCTGGGTAACGAAGCCGGTGACGGAGTCAACCTCGGGGCCACATTCAACTGGATCAAATCACGTGATTTGTCACGACCGGTTCAATATGAAACCGAAGGTGACATCAACCTGGTCGGTGAGCAGCATTCAGATTTCCACTCCAGCATGTACTGGCGTCACTGGGATCTTGAGCAATATGCACAGACCCATAACGACCGCCCATTTGTGCTGATCGAATACGCGCACTCCATGGGCAACAGTACCGGAAACCTCAAAGAATACTGGGATGTCATCAACAACCATGAGGTATTGGCGGGTGGGTTTATTTGGGACTGGGTAGATCAGGGTCTGGTTGAGCATGACGAAAACGGCACGCCGTACTGGACATATGGAGGCGATTACGGACCGGCAGATGTACCTTCAAGCGGCAACTTCAATTTTAACGGCGTGGTATTCCCTGACCGCAGTATTCAGCCGGCTTATTGGGAGGTAAAATATGCTTATCAGGAAGTGGATTTCACGGCTGTTCACCTGCTGGGTGGCGAAATCAAGGTACACAATAATTATGACTTTCTGTCACTGGATGGTTTCTACCTCGATTGGCAACTGACCGGCAACGGCAGGGTAGTTTCTGAAGGTAGTAGCGATGACCTGGGTATTGCTGCGGGATCATCCGAAACGGTCAAGCTTTGGAAATCATTACCAAAACAAACATCAGGTGAGGAATATCATCTGACCGTACACTTAATATCAAACGATGCACGTAGCCTGCTGCCAGTTGGTCATGAGTATGCTTCGGAACAGTTTGAGCTTCCAAACCTGGCCGGTGCTGCGAAACAGGCAAAATCCCCACGCGGTAAAGTCAAATTGAAACAGAATGCTAATCTGTTGACCATTTCCGGCAAAGGTTTTGCCTACGGATTTAACCCCGAAACCGCCCTGCTTTCATCCATTAATTATGGTGAAGGCGAGTTGATGCTAAAACCGATGGAGCCGAATTTCTGGAGAGCTCCGACCGATAATGATTTCGGAAACTACATGCAGGATTGGGCTGCCGTTTGGCACGATGCCGGTTCAAATCGACGTCTGCTTGACTTTTCAACAGAGAAACAGGGTCGGGGCTCGGTCATCGTGACTGCAGACTATGCCTTTGATGATGCCAGTGGAAACGAAGTTGCGCGTTGGTCAGCAACCTATACCATCAATGCTGCCGGCGAATTACATGTCAGCAATAGTTTCGACAGGCAAGCAGATCTCCCGGCATTACCCCGCCTGGGTATGAACCTGGAGTTGATTCGACCATTGGATCAGGTGGAATGGTTCGGTCGTGGTCCTTTTGAAAACTACAGTGACCGCAAACTGGCAGCACATGTGGGCATCTACCAGAACAAGGTCGAGGATCATTATGTCGCTTATATGCGTCCCCAGGAAAACGGCTATAAAACTGACGTGCGCTGGTTATCCCTTATTGATGACAAACAATCTGGAATCAGCTTTAAAGCTGATGAATTGATCAGCTTTGGTGCGCACCATAACCGACTTGAAGATTTTGTGCCTCCGGTTAAAATCGCCATTACTTCGGAAGATGGGCCAGGTGCCCGCGATAACGAAAAACGTGTCAATGTTCACGTTAACGATGTAAAACCACGTGATCTGATTTCACTGGATATTGATTTCGGCCAGATGGGTGTAGGTGGCGATGACTCCTGGGGGAAACGTACACTTCAGAAATATTCGTTGAATAAGCAATCGTATGATTATGGCTTCACTATCAAACCTCACAGACCATGATTCAGGGAACCAGTTAAGCTGTCACCGGTTATCAACAGACAAGAACAAGAGGAACAACCATGCATCTGTCAGTCCTTGACCTAACCATCGTCGCCATATACGCGGTATTCCTCCTGTTTATCGCCCAATGGGTTTCCCGGGAAAAAGCCGGGTACAAGAAGGATACCAGCGACTATTTCCTCGCCGGCCGTTCGCTGCCATGGTGGGCCATCGGCGCATCCCTGATCGCGGCCAATATTTCGGCCGAGCAGATCATCGGTATGTCCGGTTCCGCCTTCAAAATGGGTATCGCCATCGGTGCCTATGAATGGATGGCGGCTCTCACGCTGATTATCGTTGGTAAGTACCTGTTGCCGGTATTCTTGAAGCACAAGATCTACACCATGCCGCAATTCCTGGAACAAAGGTATGACCACCGGGTACGCATGGTCATGGCGTTTTTCTGGCTGGGTGTTTACGTATTTGTCAACCTGACCTCTATCCTTTGGCTGGGTGCGCAAGCCGTGACCACGGTAACTGGGCTGGACCTGGTTTGGGGTATGATCGGGCTGGGAGTATTTGCGACTGCCTACTCGCTTTATGGTGGGCTTAAAGCTGTTGCCTTGACAGATATCATCCAGGTAACCCTTTTGATTCTCGGTGGATTGCTGATTGCCGGTATCGCACTCAACGAAGTGGCGGGGGGTGAAGGTATGGTCGCCGGCTTTGGCATCCTGTTGGAAAAGGCGCCCGAGAAATTCGACCTGATCTTTGAGAAAGGCAATGCCAATTACGAGTACCTGCCCGGTATATCTGTATTGATCGGTGGTATGTGGATCATGAACCTGAGCTACTGGGGCTTTAACCAGTACATTATCCAACGTGCACTGGCAGCCAAAGACGTGCCCGAAGCACAAAAAGGCATCATGTTTGCAGCCTATCTTAAAATGCTGATCCCGGTGATCGTAGTTCTGCCTGGCGTAGCAGCGGTCATGCTGGCACCTGATCTGGATATGCCCGACAAGGCCTACCCGACAGTCATGACCTTGCTGCCTTCCGGCTTACTCGGCCTGGTTTTCGCAGCCCTGATTGCTGCAATTGTGTCCTCGCTGGCTTCGATGATGAATTCGATTTCCACCATTTTCACGATGGACTTCTACCGTAACCATGTGAAGACAGACGCCTCTGAACAGCATCTGGTACGTGTCGGTCGCTCCGTCAGCCTGATTGCCATGGTCATCGCGATGATTCTCGCGCGGCCGTTGCTGGGCAACTTTGAACAAGCCTTTCAGTACATCCAGGAATTCACCGGCTTCTTCACCCCTGGTGTGTGTGCCTTGTTTCTGATGGGTATATTCTGGAAACGTACAACGGCCAATGGCGCCCTGGGTATTGCACTGGGTTCTGCCATTTATTCTTTTGGCTTTTTCATGTTCCTGCCAGACGTGCCATTTATCGACCGGGTCGGCTGGGTATTCGTTCTGTGCATCGTGACCGGTGTCGTTATCTCCAGAATGCAGGGCGCCGAAGAACACCCGGATGCCATCAAATACAAGGATGTGGACACCTCGACAACCAGCGGTTTCAACTTTGCCGCACTTGGCGTAATCCTGATGTTGATCGCACTTTACGTAACGTGGTGGTAAGAAAAGCGCTTTACTAACTGCCTTCAATAACGGGTAGCACCACGTACGAAAGATATTCTTTCAGGTGGTGCACCCGG
>CBDTVF010000168.1:0-7048 GCA_965363775.1 uncultured Gammaproteobacteria bacterium | reverse complement strand
GGAGTACATTCAGCAGCGTATCGGCAACCTTGAAGCCCTTATCGGCCTGATCACAAATTCCCACTGGAAAATAACGCCCCAGGACCGTCTTAAGATACTCGTCACGTTGACATATTTCACGGAAGCCCAGGATCTGATACCGGACGATATTCCCGGAGTGGGCTATCTTGACGATGCCTTCATGATCGATATCACCTGTCAGGACTTCAAGGACGATCTCGAGACCTACCGTGACTTCTGTGTCTACCGTGTTATCGAAGCGCAGCAAAATGGCCGGGACATTTCGAAGACTGAAGGCGCGGAGTGGTTGGAGCACCGGCGCAGACAACTTCACTTGAAAAAATACCTCTCTACAAAAAAGTCGCAGTTTTGAGTATCGGTAAAACAGACGCTATATTCACAGAAAATCTAAAGTACCAAACAATCATTCACACCCATCGTTCAATTGAAATGGCGCGCAAAGTTGATCAGTTTGCGCAGCAATTCAATTGAAAACTCAATATGAACAGCTGTTCAATACTTTGGGTTTTATGAAAATATAGTGTTTAAATTACTTATACTCGTATTCAAATTGTATCTTTGAGACAATAATACAAAGTCATCTGAACTACATGACCGCAAAAACCAAAATCAATCAGGATTGCAATATGTCTACAAGTGCATTTTCCCGAAATCGTTCTACTCGTTAAAACGGATTAAGCCTCGCTGGACTGGGCACCAGCATGGCACTGGCCGGGAGTGCCAATGCTGCCGTAGAAGGTGAGGTCGTTACTCAGAACATTGCGGCCTCAGCTATAGTTGGCACGCCTCAGACCAAGACGATCTCCATTGATATAGACGGCGACGGAAATACGGAATTCGACCTGGTTGGTTATTTTGACTCGGGCCCCAGAGAAGTTTATGTTCGGGTTGTACCGGTCGAAGCCGGTGCACAGGTGGTTGGACAACCCGGTTTACCGGTCCTTGCGGATAAATTGACTGCGGCGATCGGTATTGACGGTAATTCAACCTACGTTGGTTCCGCCAACCTGGCCCAGAGTGAGACAAAAGGGGACTTCGGCAACTGGGTGCCGGTTAGTCAACGTGGATACGTAGGTGTCGCCTTTGATTTCGAAGGCAACACCCATTACGGATCACTCGATGTGGAGTTGGCTAAATTCAACGCCGTTTATCTAAGCACCAGCAGCGAGTTCGATGCCACTCTGCACGGTTACGTTTGGGAAACCATCCCCGGCATACCCATACTGGCAGGTGCTGAAGTATCCGCGCCGCTTGTACCCTCTGTAGCCGTACCCGTTGCACCCTGGCCCTTTACACTGGCCCTGATTGCCGGTCTGTTTTTATTTGTGAAGTGGCGATTGCGTCTTGCGCGGGACTAGCTATTGAGAAGCGCCTGAACGTGCAGCTTTATGTACCATTCCGTTGCTCTCCAGCCCCTGTTAGTCATGGGGATACGCCATGACTGAGCAGATACCCATCCGCGATTATTACGAGCAGCAGCCTTATCCGGATGGTGTCTACCATTTCACCCACCCGGCACATGTCGGGGCGATGGCACAGGTCTATGGGCACCCGGGAACACCCGATCCAGGCAGTGCCCACATATTGGAAGTAGGCTGTGGGCAGGGTGCCAATTTGATCCGAATTGCTAGCGATCTGCCCAGGGCAGACTGCACCGGCATCGACCTGGCCGATGTTCACATCAGCGAAGCCAAGCGGCAATCCGATGAAGCCGGGCTGGAAAATGTCCGGTTTGTCCGCGCCGATATTCTTGAGCAGGATTTTTCCGGGCAATGTTTCGATTACATCATTGCCCACGGTTTCTTCGCCTGGGTACCCGCTGAAGTCAAAGATCGTTTGTTATCCCTTTGTCATGATCACCTGGCTCCCGATGGTGTCGCCATGATCACCTACAACTGCCTGCCGGGCTGGTCAACGCGGTCAGGGTTACGCCTTCTGATGCAAATGGAAAACGAAGCCATGGCAGCCAGTGGTCGCGAGTTGTTGCACGGTATGGAGCGGGTGAAAGGTTTTTTAGACAGAACCCTGCCGGCAGTGGAGCACCTGCCACACGGTCCGCTACTGCGCAATGAAATCGAAAACCTGCGTCGCAAGGCGCCGGACATCATTCTCCACGACGAACTGGAACCTCTCAACGAACCCCTGTACTTACTACAGTTCGCACAATGGGCGCAGGCACATGGCATGGCTTATATCGGCGACACCAGCCTTATCAATGACTGGTTGGCAATCTATCCGAAGGAAGTTAAGCAGGGCCTGGCCGAATATCAGATGAGTCGTATGCAGGGACTGCAATATGCAGATTTCCTGATGAACCGGGATTTCCGTCGCTCCATCATTTGCCCGTTGAAGGCCGGTGAAGCCATCAGCGGCCACCCCGTGCCTGACCAACTGCGCGGTTTATGGGTGGCCTCCCGTCTGCGCGCGGTGACTTCGGACAAAAAACATGGCTCAACCAATTATCACTTTGTTCCGGAGCAAAACCTTCCGGCACAAAAACCGATGCTCGAAAAGCTGACCGTCAGCGATCCGGTGGAGCAGGCATTTCTCGATGAACTTGCCGGGTCTTTGGGGCAGTTCCACCCCATCGAAGAGGTTTTTGTCCGCTCCTGCAGCCAGGTGGGAATTTCTGCCGATGGCCATGAATCGTGGGACAAACTGGGGAGTTTCGTGCTGGAAAAGGTAGCACAAGGCTTTCTCAGGGTCTCCAGGTGCGGTTAGAGGACTATCGATGGCCCGGGTACGCCTTCGGCCTGACTCTGACCCCAAATATCTGACCGCAAATATCCACGCTAGTAATCACGCCCACATTCCCCTCCTTCCCCACTTACATCCTTTTATTAACCATGCTGATTTAAGCCATGGTAATGGCAACAATATCAGGAGGCAATCATGCCATGAAGACCTCGCCGGAATCACTCACCGGTATTTAAATCAAAAGTGGCGTTAGCAGCTGTTAGAGGCGACAAGACGATCTCGGAGCTATCTCAGCAGTTTGACGTGCACCCCAATCAAATCACGCAATGGAATTGGTCGATACTTCAATCTTTACAATCAAAGACGGCCACACTCCGCTTTGGGACGCGAGACGCCAGATAGTGTATATTTTTCTCAGCAGTCACTAACCTTGGCTGCTCAATCGATGGGCTGGAATCCACTTATAGAATTGGGTTTAGCTGTCCAAACAAACGGGGCCACCTCGGTATTCCCACTCCGCAAGGTCTGGATAAGTGGAATCCAGTGCAGTTTAAGAGAACCGAAGCAAGAGGCAAATGACTTGGGTTGCCGAGTGCTATCATGAATACCAAAATTCTGTAATATTTTGGCCAGTTTCTAATATCAATAGGGCAGATATGTTTTATAAATTATTAAAACCCAAAGCATGTCTCGACGAAGAAACGACACTCTGGTTGTTTGATACATTTACCTGGGCATTGAGAAACCTGGATGCGAGAGTATTTTATGATGAAACCATTCTGGTAACACCATCTAACCAACATTTTCCGGGTAGGGAAAACAGCGTTCATGGCATGGCTAATCTGATCTTCAGCCAGGTTAAAGAACATGCTGGACTCAAGCATTGGCCAACCAAACTAACAAATATGGCTGAAGATATGCCCGTTGAATCACCCAAAATAGAGATAAATGGAGCATTACGTGGCTCAAAAGGAATCATGCCTACCGGTGGGGCCCTTCATCAACTACTTATTGCCTATAATCCAGATCAATTGCGAGATCCCGAAGTTCTCATTGCCGATTTTGCCCATGTACTGGCGCATTACCTGGGTAGCATGTCGCAAGAACCACCACCCGGTGGAGTAGAAAACTGGGCTCATATTACGGAGGTTGTTGCTGTCTTCATGGGGTTTGGTTTAATGATGGCAAATAGCGCCAATACGGTAAAGATACGTTCTTGTGGGAGTTGCTCGGGCCCAGCAGTAGAACGCAGCAATGCCCTATCTCAATATGACATAACTTATGCATTGGCAATTTTCAGTTGCCTGAAGGAAATTCCTACAAGGGAAGTTTTGGCGCAATTGAAAAAATCATTGCGGCCATTTTATAAAAAGGCCGCAAAAGAAGTAATGAATAAAACAGAAGAGCTTAATCGAATTAGGGCGAACTCACTTCCTGGAATAGAACATGCTTAAGGTACGTCATGAATAGAATCAACATATGGGCTTCTGAATGTCAGTTCTCCATCATGTTCTGTTGAAAAACTCGTTTGTGAGATGGGTGATTGTGTGGCTAGGGTTTATATCGCTGTATGTTAATTACAATCCCACAAACGTTTTTATCTTGCTCAGGCAGTAACTCCTTAACACTGCACTCAGTCATATAACCCCTATCCATCTGCGAAGCGAGTTCTTGCGCCCTGAACGCTTTAATAAACCCAATCTGCCCCTTTTTGCTATGCACTTTAATGGCATTTGGGTCTTCTGAATTATTGGGGTCGCGATAAAGCTGAATCGGGTCACCTGCTTTCAACCTGCGGATGTAGCTTTGCCTTCTACTACCGTTTGAGTTCTTCTTGCAGACCGCAACCACCTCCTCAGAATAGAGCGACATTCGTTTCATGTCCTGTTTCAGCTTAGGTTCAGGCTCGCTAGGTGAACCACCGATTTTCTGTTTACTCGACTGGCTTTTTAAGAAGACAAACAAAAAGACCAATCCAAGAACAGCCAACGCTAGCAGGTAATTCATTACATAATCCCCATAAACTTCGTACTTTGTTTAATTGTAACCGTTGCCTGTTAAAATCGCCTGATGATTGTCGCTTGCACATCACCCAACTCGACCCTGAAAATATGCGCCATACTCTTTTAGGGTGAGATAATGATATATTGAACGGTTTATATTACGCGGGGTCGGAACCAAATTCCCTAATGATGTTCCTAGTCTCTTGTTAACCAGGTGGAAAGTGCTTTGAGTGAAAATTTAAAAATACGGATAACCACCGGATTCCCGATGAGACTATGTGCGATCACGATATTGCTTGTCATGGTCGGGGTCATCAGCGGTTGTGCCGGAACAGCAAAGGGCAAAGACACTTCGTCCTATTCGAGCCTGAAGACCGAGGAGATTTCCAGCCAGGAATCATCCGAGGCTTCGGCAATGGTGATTATCCGTTATCCGGCCATGATCCACAGCAACGCGGAAAACCTGTACGTGAGTTCTTTTGCCATCAACGCGATCGGTGGTGATGTACCCTACGGTGTGTATGGTGATCGTCAGACTTCCAGGGTTGCGCAGTCCATTGTTGAAAAATCCAGTTATTTTGCGATGTCCCTGTACCATGAGTTAAAAGGTGTTCTGCCCGAAGGCTCCGTGCTGTTGTCTCCGCATATCATCGACTGGGACAAGGAACGCAATCTCTACAGCCGACCTATCCTGGGCACGGAGCAAATCCCCAGTGTTCTGACCATTGATTTCAGCATTTATTCGTTCCCTGATGTCGGTGAATTGATGAACTCACAACCGGTCACTTTTGGCGATCTGGTGACACCCCTTATTCTCATCAAAAGCAGTCGCTGGGTACAACCCTCGTTGGGTGGTTTGCTGATTTCAAGTCCACCACTGGCGAGCTCAGCCTGGCGGCAGGCACAATTTGAGACAGAGAACAGCTTCAGGGCGCGTCTTGATGATAATCCTGCAGTTGCTGGTTCTTCTTTGGGCTTTGTTTCCTTTCTGCGTGAAAGGGATGAGCCGAACCTTGCTGTACCGCTTAAAAGGAGCGGTGATGAAAACGGGCAGTTGCTGGCGATAGAGCAGTACTCGCTGGAAAAGATTCAAATGGATGGTGCGATCATCTCCACCTTACCGGAAGACTTCTCCGTTGATCCATTTGTACAGGGTTTTGTGAAAGGTGCCAGCACACGAGTGGTGGAAATGCTGAACTCGATTGATCATGAGAAAGCTACATTCTTCGCCCGTCAGGTCGCATTGGAGCGATTTGATCCTGAACTTGCCAAGGTGTTCTTTATTCAATCCAAGGATGAAAGCGTCAGGGCGCGTCTGCAACTGGCCGAGGCGCTGGTGGGTGCAGAGCGGGAGTTTTTGGCCGCGCAGTCAGACAGTATTTACGATGGTACCTACAATGGTAACTACGGTTCAAAGATGCGTAAAATCATCGCCGCAGAGTACCGGATGCTTGAAGAACGACGGACATTGGCAAAAAAGCAGAATATCACCACAGCCGTTGCTGTGGTTGCACTGGCCGGTTCGGTATATGGGGCGGTGGCAGCTTCTGCCGCGGGTACGGCCGCGGTAGCGGCGGCATCAGGAGCGGCCCTGGCCGGCTCCGGTTGGGCATTGCATAAAACGCTTGAAACCAGGACTGAGTCGAAGGAAGTAAACCGCTACTTTCTTGCCCGTATGGCCCCGGCATTTGACCGGCAAATGTCCGTGCAAATGGAGTGGCTGGAGTCAAAAGAGGTCATAACGGCGCGTGGCTTTGCCGAGTTCAGGAACAAGACTTTGAGTCTTTACCAGTCCAGGGTCAGATCGATGCAGGTCAGTGTTGAGATGCAATGCCGCTTCTCGCATCCGGACTTCGGACAAACCGGTCGTTGGTATGGCGTCTGTGACAACGGTCTTGCTTCGGGGAAGGGTTACGGACTGATCATGGATCAGCGTGGCAATACGGTGGAGTTTATCGGTGATGCTGAAAACGGACTGGCCTCGGGCTCAGGCGGCATGATCATTCAACGTAATGGTCAGGTTGGGGCAACCTACTACGAAGGTGGTTTCAAAAACGGACTGCCGGATGGTGTTGTTCGTGTCGAGAAACCTGGTGAACAGCCAAAACTAAGACAATTCAAGGCGGGTACGGATATCGGAAAAGGAGATGCAAATCGCCTTCAGAGTCTGAGGTTTGCCTCAAATTCACCACCTACGGGGTCTATTACCCCATGAAATCATTGTTTATGCCATTGATTCTGGTCCTGCTGTTTTGCTTAACGGTATCGGGTACCAGTGCCAGCACCAACATCGAAGAGATCCGTGGTCTCCCGCCGGGTGAACAGTA
>CBDTVF010000167.1:0-7102 GCA_965363775.1 uncultured Gammaproteobacteria bacterium | reverse complement strand
CGGTGCAAGGTGATCCGCTCGCCATCGGTAATCTGGGCATGCTGTATGTACGCGGCCAGGGTGTGAAAGTAAATACAGTCGCAGGCGTGGCGCTGCTCTTGATGTCTGCCACCATGGATGGTTCCCCTGGAAACAATGCCAAACAAAATATCGCCAGTATTCGCGGCTTGACACCCAATATGATCGAAACAGCACAAGCGCTCTACACAGAAATGGGCAGCGCTGAAAACGTCCTCGTGCCATTTGATCAGTACTTGAAAAAAACAGAAACAAAATAATGATTCGATGAAGAACGCCGGTGGTATCTATACTCAGAACTTTTAGAGAGAATCAGGGTGTTTAGGAGATTATTACGGCTTAAGTTCAGCAGCATCCTGCTTGTAATCGTTTTCGCTGCCAACGCACTACCATCAGAAACGTCTGCAGCTGAACCAACCCAGTCACAAGGTTTTAACAGCGACCTGGTTCTAATAAAGTTAAGACCGGAAGGTAAAGCCGGAAGGGGTTATAAACTCATTTATTTAATAGATGCCCCACTGGATGTGGTCTGGGGATTTAAAACTGATTTTGACAATCAATATCTATTGCGCAACAAGTACATTAACTCCCACCGGTTTGTTAGCCGCAATCAGAATGAGGTTGTAACGGAGAATGAGTATTCCAACAAACCCGAGCTGAAATTCAAATGGCAAACCACCCTGTTTCCTGATCGACACCTTCTCAACTATGTCCTGCTGAACCCCGAAGAATGTGGTCAGAAATATCACCATGGTTCTATTCAACTGGAAGCCGTGGGCAACCGGACCCGGGTCACACAAGTTGCTTACTTCAATTTTTTTGGCGTTTCTTTTTGGGTGGGCTATCCATTTAGGGGTGGAATGTCCTATTTTTTAGAATATACGGCCGTATGGGAACAACAGGCCGTGTTGGACACGATAGATAGAAACGAAGAATGACGTATGCATAAGGAAATTGGATGTTGAAACGACTGTCTCGCTGCTGCTTCATCGTGATGTTGATGATACTGACTGTGGCACCAGGATTCGCTGTTGAAAAAGCCGGGACTGACAGTCTGAAAATTCTCGTCTATGGGGCGAGCGGAAAAGTAGGAACCCATGTCGTCGATGAAGCACTGAATCGCGGCCATCTGGTGACGGCGGTTTCACGTGATCCGTCTCGTATCAATCAAGTCCACGACAATCTATCTATCGTTCAGGGCGACATTCTAGACACTGATAGCATAAGCAGTCTCGCCACCGGCCAGGATGTCATCATTATTTCTGTCCGGGGTGTTATCGGCAAAACAAAAGATCCCGGCAGTGCTGTTCCACGTCTCGGAGTCGAGAAGGTCGTCGATGTACTGCGTGACTTTGAAGGTGACACGCCACGCCTGATTCACGTTGGCGGTGCAGGCGCACTCGAAGTAAAACCCGGTGTCCTCTACGCCGACAAGTTACCAAAAATCATCCTGCCAAGAAAACTGGAAGTGGAAATCGCCGGGCAAGTATTGGCGCTGGAATACCTGAAGACTGTGGACGATGTAAATTGGAGTTATGCCACACCACCGAAGAACTTCACCAATGGCAAGCGCACAGGTATTTTTCGAATCGGCGGCAGCCAACTACTCGAGAATTCACGTGGAAGGAGCAGGGTTTCCAGGGCTGACTTCGCTGTTGCCCTGATTGATGAAGCTGAAAACGATGAACACGCCATGCAGCAGTTCTCTGTCGTCTATTAGTCATAGAAATATCGGATGGCATCGATCTGGCATAGAATGTAGCTCACAGCGAACATTCTATTTAGTTGAGGCACTCAGATTACAATTTCCAGACAATATGTTCGCTTTGGCATACAATATGGTTGACTTCAACTCAAAAATGGTTACGATGACTAATAATGTCTGATATAACGAACATACTAGAAAATATTGGCACGGTGATTCGCACCCGTCGAAAGCGTCTCGGTATGACTCAACAGGACGCTGCAGAGATCGCGGGGGTACAACGTCAGACGATTAGCCGCGTCGAGACCGGAAACGGTACCGTCGCTGTCACCACATTGGCACGTGTAGCCTTAGTGGTGGGTCTCGACCTGGGCGTGAAACCTCGCTATGAGCAAGGCCGGTCATGAGACCATCGGATGCCAAGGCTGTCGATTTTGCGGATGTTTACAAGGGTGATCAATTAGCGGGCCACCTCACCAGACGCAATGAGCTAATCACTTTCGAATACACCCGCGAGTACATCGCGGGCACCAACG
This sequence comes from uncultured Gammaproteobacteria bacterium, assembly GCA_965363775.1. Lineage (GTDB taxonomy): Bacteria > Pseudomonadota > Gammaproteobacteria > Xanthomonadales > SZUA-36 > SZUA-36. The sequence goes on along the minus strand of CBDTVF010000167.1, from coordinate 4,843 downwards.
ATGCGGTCGCCTCCACACTACCTGTCCGGGCGGTCGCATACGTCACCGGGGCGGGTGCTGTACCTGCTTTCTTCGCAGGCCTGCTGCCCGAAGGGGCACGTCTTCTCGCGGTCGTCGCAGCAGTCAAAACGTCCCCCGACGACGAACTTTCTCTGCTGATAGCCGTGGGTGAAGATGCGATTGGTGACGTCTACATTGTCCCACACGGGTCGGAACCCACTGCAAACCCACGGTCACTTCCTTCCAACCCGGGGGAAATTTCATTTTCAGAGCTGTTTGCACAGTCAATCGATCCATCGGCGACACAACTCGATCATGCTCTGCCAGGTGTACAAAACAAATTGTCCGACGCGATGATGTCATTCCCTCTCACGGGAGCAAGTGGACCAGCTATCCTGAAACTCAGTCCGCCTGCTTTTCCACGTCTCGTTGAGAACGAGGCCTACTGTCTGGGTCTCGCTAAACACGCGGGTCTGACCGTGCCGCGATTTGAGGTGATCAAAGACCGTGACGGAATGAGTGGGCTGCTGGTGGAGCGCTTCGATCGTAGGGTAGTAAACGGTTTGGTACAACGGCTACCCCAGGAGGATGCCTGTCAACTGCTGAACAGATGGCCTGCCGATAAATACAGGGTCAGTTTCAACGACATTGCAAAACGTCTCACAGAAGTAACGTCATCATGTGAGGCTTCAATCATAAACCTGGTTGAACAGATAGCATTTAGCTGGATCGTAGGCAATGGGGACATGCATGCCAAGAATTATTCGGTGCAGTGGCTGAAAGAAGAGCAACTTGTCGTGCCCACGCCCCTTTACGATGTGGTATCGACAATACCATACCCACTGGATCAGCACATGGCGTTGAAACTTGACAGCAGAAACGCAAATCTACGTGGCCGGTTTCTAATCGAGTTTGCATCTCGATTCGGTGTTCCAAAGTCAATGTCGCAGAGAATACTCAACGAGATCGCAGATCGCGTGGCTTCGCACATCGGTGATGCATCTGTTATCGGATTCGATGACCGCACAACAGGGAAGCTTGTTGAAGAGATGAACCGAAGGCTCGGGGTCCTTCAACGCTTCGATTAAGGTACTGGGTTTCCTTTTTACCGTGCTAAAACGGTGTTGTGCATGTCCGTAAATTCAGGCAACTGCACAATTTTCACCAATGCCGGGTCGTGATTCGCAAATACGAAGTCATTCCAGCCAGCGTCAATCGCATCCCGCAGATGGTCCAACGCCAGGGTCACGGAACCGGATGAGGCGGCGACAGCGGCCAATGCATAATTGAGCTGACTTCCACCCCAACCTTGCGCGACCACACGCTCACCTAGTTGAATAGCCATTTTTGCAATTTCAGGCGCCGCTTCAGAATCTCCATCCAGCTTCACTGCCCGCGCAAACAATGCCAGTGTATGGACACTGGAAGGAGTTGGATCAAGTTCAGCGGGGTCCGGTATACCCTTGGCAAACAACTCCCGGGCACCCTGGGCATCGCCCAGCGCAAGTCGTGCCATGGCAGCCCAGCGCACCCGCTCAATCAGTAATCCGGTTCCGGCCAGGCTTTCGTTATCAACGATGCCATCAAGACGTGAAGTGGCCAACTCATCAAGTGCTTCAATATCTCCTGTCATCAGGTAAAACAGCATGTTCGTAGTGATAGCGGTCTCGTTATTGGAAGCAAATTCGTTCAGCCGGACCAATTCTTCCTGAGCCTGATTAAAAGTTCCAATCCGCAGGTTTTTATCTACGAGTGCTGCCAGGGACAGCGGACTTTCGGGTGCACGTTCAACCGCCAGGCGTGCATAATCCAGGGCTTTCTGATTGTCCCCTGATCGGGCCCAGGCCCTGGACAAGGCCAGTGCTACCGTCAATCGACCCGGTTCTTTCTCCTCCAAATCCATGAGCTGATCAATCGCCTGTTCGAAGCGACCCTGGAGGGCAAAAAGCAAGGCCTGGTTTTCAAATATTGACCAATTCAGCGGGTCCAATGCCAGTGCCTGGGTGTAGACACGGGTCGCTTCATCCAGGTAACCCTGGTCCCGCAACAGGTTGGCACGCAACAGGTACGCGTGGGCGTACTCGGGATCCAGCTCTATCGCTTTTTGAAACTGGCGCGCGGCCTGCGAATTATCCCCGCCGCCGAGAACACATAATCCGAGCGATGCCTGGGCTTCCGGTAGTGCGTTGTTCAACTGAATCGCTCTGGAAATCGCATTGTGGGAGTGTAGCGATGCTTCCAGCAACGACAGGTTGCCGACTTCACGAAGTGTTATCCAGGAGTCGGCAAGCCCTGTATATGCCTGAGCATAATCATTATCCAACTCAATCGCTTGCTCAAATAACAATTTGGCCTGCTGCACGTCCGACGGTGTCTGTGACTTCAGCAAATTGCGCCCTTCCAGATATTTGTCATATGCTTGTAAATTGCTGGTTCCGGGGCTTACCAGGCGCTCGCCGGCAGCGTCCAGCAATTCAAGCTCTAAGGCCTTTACAATTGAAACGGCAATTTCTTCCTGAATGCGAAAAACATCCTTGAGTTCATGGCGATACACTTCCGACCATAACTGGAAGCCATTCGATGTATCCACCAGTTGCGCGGATATTCGCAGTTGATTCCCAGCACGCCTGACGCTGCCCGCAAGTACCACGGAAACATTGAGCGATTCGCCAACATCACGAACGTCATAGTCGCGAAAAGCAAATGAGGAAGTACGCGCAGCCACCCTCAAACCCTCGACTTTTGACAGTGCGTTCAATATTTCTTCCGCAACGCCATCGCTAAAATAGGCGGTTTCCTGTTCCGACTCCGAGGCAATATTGGTAAACGGCAATACTGCTATGGACTTGCCACGTTCGAAACCGGATGAATCCCGGGATTCCCAATACAATCTATAGCTGAGATAAACAACCGCTAAACCCAGCAAACCAATCAACATGACGCCGATGACATGGGAGTGCCGACCGCTTGGCTTATCAGGTCGCGGTGTTCCCACCACAACACCGGCAGAGGTCAAATCAAAGAACCAGGACGTTACGACAACGATGGGAAATCCAGCAAGAGCGATCATGATCACCCAGCGAAGCAAGTCCCCAGGCAAACCCAGCACCGGTGTTACGATATCAGTGAATTCCACAACTGCCGCGGTCGCGATGGCATACGTGACCGCAGATCTTAAAACGCGACGGTGACGCAATTCACTTAAAAACCGTTTGAACATGAAAATCCTTATTCAGAGACCAGTGGATAGCCAGGGGATATGTGTAATTCCGGCCTCGTTGCAGCGTAGCACAGGCCTCGATCAGCAAGAACGTCCCATTAGACACAGGCAAAAGTTGTAGCACACAAAAAAGACCGGAAAAGACCGGAGAAAAGCCCAGAGCTCTGACTCGTTCTAGCGAATTTCTGAATAATTGAGACATTTGGCGTATATTAGTTACTGAATACTAATGAGAAGCATTCAAATCCCATACAAACTCCAGATGCTAAGAGAGAAATAATGAACAAAACCAAATGGATCGTTTCTACTATGGCCGCAACCACGTTGTGTTTCGGCGTAAATCATCAACTGATGGCGCAAGACGACCAGGAAGCAGAAAGCACCTTACTCGAAGAGATCATCGTCACAGCCACAAAGCGCGAGGAAAGCATCTACGAGGTGCCTATCGCAATTACCGCCTTCAGCCAGAATCAGATCGAAAGACAGGGAATTACTAGTCTGGTTGATATCGGCAAATTCGTTCCGAACCTGAATGTCACTGGCTTTTCGGCTGGGCATACGTCTTCGGTCAATGCATTTATTCGCGGCATTGGTCTTCAGGATCATCTCATCACGACCGATCCGGGTGTAGGTGTGTACATCGATGGTGTATATCTTGGCCGTCAGGTCGGCCAGAACTGGTCGCTGGCCAATATCGAGCGCGTCGAAGTACTGCGCGGTCCACAGGGAACGCTCTATGGGCGTAACTCGATCGGCGGCACCATCAACATCATTACCCGTCAACCTGGTGATGAAAACGGGGGCCGGGTGAAAGTCTACGGTGGTACACGTGGGCGGATTTACGGCGATGCCTATTACAATGCACCGCTGTCTGAGAGTTTTGCTGTTTCCGCTACCGGTTCCTGGACCAAGCGTGATGGTGTGGGCGATTTCGTTAACCTGAATAACTCAACGGATGTGGGTGAAATGGAAGAGTGGTCATTCCGTGTGGCTGCAAAATGGTCACCCACCGAAAACTTTTACGTGCTGGCAGCGTACGACAGCAATGAGGGTAAAGGTGGGCTGAGGCCGTATACGACACTTATTGATGAAGTTCCAGGTGGTCTTTTGTACCAGTCTGGCGCTCGCAACAGCGATGTCTCTTCAGACCCTTATGACAACAATGGCGGTTTTTACGTCGATGGCGATGGCAATGTAGTGGCCGCAAACAAAGTTTCCAACGAAGCTGATGGCTGGTCAGTGACTGCCAACTGGGATATGACGGAGGAACTGGCCACAAAATTCATTTATTCTGATCGAAGTTCCGAGTATACGGCTGGTCTTGACGACGATAGTGTGGCGTCGACTATATTCACCTACCCCGAAACCGGTTTCGCTGATCAGCAGTCAACTGAACTGCAATTCTCGGGTAATTTTGGCAATTGGGACTTTGTTTCCGGTTTGTACTACTTCAAGGAAGAAGGTGCGAACAGGCAGGACCCTAACTGGTTCCTTGGTGGGCCAGGTACCTTTGAGCTTGGTCAGAAAACCAGGAGTAAGGCCATCTACGCCAACCTCGGTTTCCAGGTCAGCGAGACTGTGCGCCTTTCTGGCGGAGCACGCTATACCAAGGATAAAAAGGAT
>CBDTVF010000166.1:0-7151 GCA_965363775.1 uncultured Gammaproteobacteria bacterium | reverse complement strand
TTTGATACCTGCAAGATGCGCGCAGATGTTTGCCCCACCCATTGTTGCTCGAGCAGCGTATCGATCTGTGCCCCGGTGAGGCTCATGACTACCAGGCTGTTGCCGAAGGGTTGCACTGTAACCGCTTCGCCAAAGGTAGCCTCGCCGGCAGCCTCTGGTCCACTGGTCGCAAAAACAATGTCATTGCGTATACCACCTGGATTTATGAAGGCCACGACCGCATCACCAAAGCCTGCCGGTGCGGTAGACGCCAACTGGGCGTCGGCTATGACATCGCCAAGAGCCGACTCGCCGGCTGCGTTAGGAGTTCGCGTTATGTCTGATGTTATCGTTCCGATAACGGTATTGGCGAGCGGCGCCGAGAGAGCATCATACTTGTCGATGAGCGCTGTCACGACCGGGTCGGGTGTGACACCGCTCTGCAAGTTCGCGACATTGTTAATTGCCACAACGGTCATGTCCCTGGTCAGCGGGTCCAGTGTCACGTCGATATCGGTAAACAGGCGCCCCCGATTGTCAGCCATCGTCACCCACTTGCCGTCGATTTCACAGACAAACTCGTCGTTGGTGTGTCCTGCAATGACCAGGTCGACGGCACCGTCCAGTGCCGCGGTGATATCTGCAATCGGCCCGACCAGTCCTGAACCACAGTCGCTCATCCCCCCATCAGAGAACCCGCCCTCATGGAGCAGGACTACGATTGCCTCGATACCGATCGCCTGCAACTCGGGAACCAGAGTGTTTACTGTGTCGACCTCGTCGATGAATGTGAGCCCCGCTACGCCGCTGGGAGTGACGATCGCCGGTGTTCCTTCGAGAGTCATGCCGATGAAGGCCACCTGTAATCCCATGTATTCGCGGATGGTGTAGGCGGGGAAGAGGGTACCACCGGTGTCATCTACAATAACGTTGGCTGCCAGAAACTCGAAATCGGCTCCCAGAAACGGGTCGCCATCGAGATCACCGTCTACGGGGTGGCTGCCGCCAACCTGCATACGGAACAGTTCATCTGGCCCTTCGTCGAACTCGTGATGCCCCACTGCATTGATGTCGAGACCGATCAAGTTCATTGCCTCAATTGTCGGCTCGTCGTGGAACAAGGCAGAGATCAGTGGGGAGGCGCCGATGAGGTCACCAGCGGATACAAAGATCGAGTTGTCAGCCCCTGCTTGTGCAGCCTGAATGTTGGCCGCAAGAAAGTCGGCACGGCCGGTTCCGCCGAAGCTGCCGGAACTGGTGGCGATGTTGCCCTGGAAGTCATTTATGGCCAGAATTTGCAGGTTAACGTCATGAAGAGCGATCACATACGCATGGCAAACTTCATCGGGCGCAAGCACCATGCCTACCTGGCACTTTGGCGTATCGGCCAGGCCCTGGTCGATCTTGCCGGTGCCGCCCCGCAACGCCGTGACCCGAACTGCGAAGGACTGCCCGTTCTGGATGGCATTGTCACCGAAGTCCAAAGCCTTTGGTGATTCGTCAAGAATGATCTGCGAGATGGTTGCATTGGCCACTCCTATTAAATGCGGTGCACTCTGGATGGCCAACATAATTCCACCTGTCATGGCGACGATGGCCAACAGGCGCACGCTTGTGTTGCGCTGCCGCCAGATGTGATGGGTGCCGTACGCCAACACAGCCAGGCCTAGCAGGGCAAGCATAAGGCCAGGTATCGTGGGTACCGCGGTGGCCGGAGTTATGACGCGTTCCCATTCAATATAGGCGGGATCGGCTTGGGCGAAAAGATCAAGCGAGACCAGGATGCCGGTAACAACAACAGCAAACTTTGTTTTAATTTTTCGTGTGCACATGGTTAAGTTCTCCACCGACAACGGTCGGAATTTAAATTCGGTTTCACAAACGTCAATGAACTTGCCTTAGGAAAGACCATCGTCGCATTCGTCCCTGGGAAGTCAATCACTTATTGAACCTTCCCTATGCAATGTGAAATAGTGTAAAAAACTCTTTATTTGTAGTGACCCGTATTCGATTTTTCAGAAGCAGGCCGACCCAAAAAACCGATCAGTGCAGTAATAAAATCGAATGGCAGAAGAGCATTTCCAAAGGATATTAGCAAGTTTCGAGACTTTATGTGTAACCAGATATCATTAAGTCGGAATCCTAACAGGCTTCAGAAACGACATTTAATGAGGCATAACTTCACCAACGACATAAACTAAACGGTGTAGCAGCATGCTTGCTGTCAACTTGTGAAATCTTCGTAAAAACTCACAATGTCGGGTTATTCGATGAAATACAAAATATTGGCAATTTTCATTTCTCGTCCCGCGAACTGCAGGGCCGCTGCAGTGATTTATTAGGCGGCTGACGTGGTCACGCGAGAAACTTCCAAGAGGCGGCACGTTCAACTTAGGGAGTCCTCGATTAGCTGCTCAAGACCTGCGAAGAAGAGACCTCTGACCTGCTGGACGTGAAGTGCTTCACAATAGTCGATCTTCGCCTCGTCCTTGTGCAGGAACCTGGACGGTTCTATTTGTAGGGCATAGGAGTTGAAGTGTTGCTCCCAGAACCAGGCGGGCGAGCCAAATTGTATGAAGTCGGGATCGATAGTAGGAATGTTCTCAAGGGCCGCAAGAAACCGCCTGCCAGACGTGTTGTTCCCGATGCAAAATGCAATCTCACAACTACAACTCCTACTAAGCGGCGGAACCATCGCATCAGCTAACTCCTACAAGGATTAGTATGACGTAGTTGGCCTCTGACGGTCACCGCAGTTACAGTGATGATACGTACCACTGCCAGGACCCTTAAAAAATTGGTGCCAACAAGAGGATTCTAATTATCACAAAATACCCATACTGATCGTCATATAACACCCTGATTTATAACCATACGGTCATGTCAGGTCTTTTTAGTGTGTGGCGGCCTGCTGTCCTCGCGCTTACCATTGCACCGGACGAGTGATCAGGTCAACTCTGACCAACCTGTTTTTCTTTTGAAGAGGAAATTGTCGCGGTTTCCGGCTATGCTGGAAAAGTCGATTCGTTTTGAGCGGATTTCCTACAGGGGTTGAGATTAATTCTCACACAAACAGGAATTCCTTAAGTCGTGGATGCCCCCAACCAGAATCCGGTTGATTCTGATAACCAGTACTGCCAAAAAGAGAGAAAAATGCACCTACCAGGATCTGTTTCCTCACACCCAGTCAAATCCCCAACCATTCCTTCAGCGCTACGTGCATTGATGTTTTTGCTATTCGCACTGATGGCACCGATGGCCATTGCAGATGTTGTAATCAATGAAGTAGACGCTGACCAGGTGTCGACTGATAGTGCCGAGTTTATTGAACTCTATGATGGTGGCGCCGGCAACACGGACCTGTCGGGTCTGTCTTTGGTGCTTTATAACGGCTCTGACGATCAGTCTTATCTGGCATTTGATCTTGATGGTGAGTCCACAAATGGCAGCGGCTATTTTGTATTATGCGGTGACGCGGGCAATGTGGCGAACTGTGATGTTGACGTGTCACCCAATACCAACCTGATCCAGAACGGCGAGGACGCAGTGGCGTTGGTGACCGGTGATGCGGTCAATTACCCCAACGACACGACTTTTCCGTTTGACGGAGACATCGTCGATGCGATTGTGTACGAGACTGGCTCGGACAGCAATTCTGGCCTGTTGGTCTTGCTGAATGCCGGCCAGTTGGTGATAGACGAGGGCGACGGTGGTAATCCGACTGGTCACTCCAACCAGCGCTGCGCGAACGGCACCGGCGGTGCCCGCAATACCGACACTTATACCCAGGCGCCACCGACACCCGGCACCAGCAACTGTTTTGCGCTTCCTGCCTTGTCGCTGAACAAGTCAGCCAGTCCGGTAACCTATAGCAATATTAATGATGTGATTAACTACACTTACGTAGTCACCGGATCAGGGGCTACTGTAGTTGGTCCAATAGCGGTTGCGGATGACAAGATTACGGTAGCCTGTCCAGCGATTAACACGGTGGGTAACAATGATGACAATCTGGACCCGGGTGAAATTCTCGAATGTTCGGGCTCACACATTGTTGCACAACCCGACATCACTGCCACTTTTATCACCAATGTGGCTACCGCCAGCGGTGATGCAGGCGCGACCTTATCAAATGAAGATAGTGTAACCGTCACCTTCGGCGCACCACCCTCTTCAGATGTTGTAATCAATGAAGTAGATGCTGATCAGGCGTCGACTGATAGTGCCGAGTTTATTGAACTCTATGATGGTGGCACCGGTAACACCAGCCTGTCGGGCCTGTCGTTGGTGCTTTATAACGGCTCTAACGATCAGTCTTATCAGGCATATGATCTTGATGGACGGTCCACCAATAGTGACGGCTATTTTGTATTGTGTGGTGATGCCGCCAATGTGGTGAACTGTGATCTTGACGTGTTAATCGATACCAACCTGATCCAGAACGGTGCCGATGCAGTCGTCCTGTTGGCTGGTGACGCGGTCAATTACCCGAGTCCCACCGATCTGCCTAATGTTGGGAACATCATTGACGCCATTGTGTACGACACCAATGACTCCGACGATGCCGGCTTGCTGGTACTGCTCAATGCCGGACAACCACAGGTCAACGAGAACGGTGGTGGTGACGCGACTGGTCAATCCAACCAACGTTGCGCCAACGGCACCGGTGGTGCCCGCAACACCAGCAGCTATACCCAATTCACACCAACGCCCGGCGCAGTTAATTGTGAACTACCGCCGCCACCGCCAATCGGAATTTGCGGCGATCCGGCGACACTCATTCACGATGTGCAAGGCAGCGGTATGTCCAGCCCCATGGAAGGCACGACCGGGATCACAATCGAAGGCGTGGTGGTAGGAGACTTCCAGGGCAGTGACGAATTAAGTGGATTCTTCCTGCAGGAAGAGGACTCGGATGCCGATGCAGACGCGACTACATCCGAAGGAATTTTTGTCTACGATAACGGCTTTGGTCCCGACGTAAATATGGGAGATGTTGTCAGAGTGCAAGGTACTGTCGTTGAATTCTTTGACTATACCGAGCTAAACAACGTAACCGCAATGGTCGATTGTCTTTCTACTGGCACGGCCACAGCTGCTGTCATCACCCTGCCCCAGCCATCGGTTGATAGCTGGGAGTCAACCGAAGGTATGGCAGTGACATTCCCACAAATGTTGTATGCGACAGGGAATTTCACCCAGGCTCGTTTCGGAGAAGTTGATCTTTCCGTCGGTGGCCCACTGGATAATCCAACCAACGTGGTAGCTCCTGGTGCTCCAGCCAATGCATTGCAGGCGTTGAATGACCGTAGCCGCATTCAGCTGGACGATGGCAGTAACGGTTCGAGTCCATTGCCACTACCGCCATATTTGGGCGTTGATGGCACGCTGAGGACAGGTGACAGTGTTTCCGGCCTGACGGGTGTCCTGGGGTATGGCTTCGGTTCCTACGAAGTCCACCCGACTTCGCCGGTTAGTTTCGTTCGCGAAAACGATCGGCCGGTAGGAACACCAGACGTCGGCGGCGCCCTGTTAAATGTCGCCGGGTTTAATGTCCTGAACTACTTCACGACTCTGGATGATTCCGGCCCAATTTGTGGTCCATCTGCCAGCGCCGACTGCCGTGGCGCCGAAAATATTGCTGAGTTTGATAGGCAAAAAGCCAAGCTTGTTGCAGCACTCACCACATTGGATGCCGATGTTGTAGGTCTCGTTGAAATCGAAAATGCCTTGGATGATGGTCCAATAGCTGATCTGGTTGACGGCCTCAACACTGTCGTCGGGCCAGGGACATATACCTACATTCCAACCGGAGCAATCGGCACAGACGCCATCCGTATGGGTATCATCTATAAGCCTTCTGCCGTCTCACCGGTGGGTGCTTACGAAACCCTGGACAGCCTTGATGATCCGACTTTCCTCGACCAGAGGAACCGGCCTACGCTGGCTCAAACCTTCGAAGAAAACTCGACGGGCGAACGCTTCACGCTGGCGGTAAATCATCTGAAGTCGAAGGGATCCAATTGCAATGGACAAGGCGACCCCGATATCGGGGATGGTCAGGGAAATTGTAATCTGGTTCGAACAGCCGCCGCCATCGCACTGGTGAACTGGCTTGCTACTGATCCGACCAGCAGTGGAGATTCCGATTTCCTGATCATGGGTGATCTCAATGCCTATGCCATGGAAGATCCGGTCGCGATGATAGAAGACGGTGGTTACATTGATCTTATGAAATTGTTTGTTGGCAGCGGATTTGCAGATAGTGCTTACTCGTTCAGCTTTCGTGCACAAACCGGTTACCTGGATCACGCACTGTCCAGCCCTGCTATGGCATTGGAAGTAAGTGGCACAGCATTCTGGCACATCAACTCGGATGAGCTTGCTGGCCTGGATTATAACGACCACAATCAACCGGACCTGTTCAATGCGGATCAATTCCGAGCTTCCGACCATGATGCGGTTGTGCTTGGATATTTGCTGGATGAGGATGATGACGGTGTCTGGGATCAAACTGATATGTGTCCGGGCACGATGATTCCCGAAGGCGCTGCCTGGGATGGTCTTAAGGATAAACATTGGGCACTGTTTGATGACGACCTCATCTTCGACACCGGTGTTAAGAAGGGTAAGAAGGGTAAGAAGGGCAAGAAGGGCAAAGGGAAACCAGCAAATCCACCGTGGGATATTTTTGATACAGCAGGTTGTTCCTGTGAACAGATCATCGAGGAAAAGCACCGTGACCATAATCACAAACCCGACCATCTGCTCAAGAAGATCAAGCATGGGTGTAGCGAAGGTGAAATGAAGAAGTGGATCAAAGACCTTGGCAAACCATGACTGTTTCCAGACAGACATGCGAAAGCCCTGTCTAATTGACGGCTAATAGCCTTTTCTGTAGCCCCCTCACAACAAGGGGGCTACATGAAATTAACGGTCATTGCCCGAGTGCTTTCCCATGATGGGCAAGCGTGAACCATTCGGCACCCGGAATCTAATGGGCATATTGGTAAGTGTACACAACCGGAAATGACAGTCACAAGGAAAAACATGAAGATTGATTTCATGGTTCCCGGGTTCAGTAAATGTGGCACAACACTCTGTGCGCCCTGCTCACGGAACACCCTGATATTTATATTAAGTATAGATACCGTCTTCGATTACAAGCAAGT
>CBDTVF010000165.1:0-7173 GCA_965363775.1 uncultured Gammaproteobacteria bacterium | reverse complement strand
TTATAAGTTCGAAATTATTTTGGAAGTTCTATAGGCTGGCGAAAATCGTATATCCCATCTCGCACCGCCCATTGACGCCCGCAAGCAGGGCAGGTGATGAAGTCCGGTGACTCAACTAAGGGGGAATGCCCACAAATTGTGCATCGAAAGAGCTCGTCTGGAGCAGGTATTTGTGTATCACCTACTGCCGTGGAGCGCACAAAAACGCTTGGGGTTAACTGCCACAAATCTCCGGTCAACTGGGCAATAGAGTCCATTGCAACGAGCAGGCGTGTGGGCAGCCAGCGTTTCACCCAACCTATGCGGAAATGGGAAACGGTCAACTGCCGGTCTACCCTGAAACCATTATTGCCCAGCCATGTGCGCACAGCTTTGGGGTGAAAATCATAATTTAGTTTTACAAATTCGACCGGCTCCCGTGTGAATGGACTCCAAGATTGGCGCCCCGTGCCATAGCGCAGGATAGCTTTCAAGTTTAGCTTATTTGCATATTCGAGGATAAATGTCCCACCGCTGCTCATCACCCCTCGTATTTGATGCAGGGCGCGTGGCGCTTCAGCCATGTGGTGCAGAGTGCGGATCATCGTTGCGCAGTCGAATGCCCCCTGTACAAAAGGAAGTTGGTACACATCAGCCGCGACGTAGACGTAACGCCTGCTGTTCCCTAAGTGTTCCTGAGCCTGCTGCAGTTGGGTGGTGGAATAGTCCAGCAGGACAATGCGCTCAAATCCGTGGTAGCGTGGTGTATTTCGTCCGGCTCCTGCTCCCAATTCAAGCAGTAATTGACCGGATTTTGGCAGCAGCCGGCGCAGGGCCAATTCCTCCGCCTGGTCTTCATACTCGCGTCCCCCTTTTTCCCAGAAGGAGCTCTGGTAATCTGACCCTTCGTAATCAATAATTGGTGGGCGCTTGTTATTCACCTCACCCTACAGCAGCTTGCACTTCGATTTCATTCTCGATTTTACTTCCGTCGTAACCCCGACCTAAGCCGCGATATTGGAATCCTAGCGCAGCCATCTTTTCAGGGTCATAGATATTGCGCCCGTCAAGAATCGTTGCTTGATTTAACAAATTGCGGATACGCTCCAGGTCGAGGTTCTTGAATTCGTTCCATTCGGTGATTACCATCAGGGCATCGCAGCCTTCCGCCATGCTGTAAACGTCGGGGTACATTTCAACATCCGGCAGTAATGGTCGTGCAGCATCCATGGCTACCGGATCGTAGCCGCGCACATAAGCACCGCTGGCTAGCAAGGCTTGAGCGATATCTATAGAAGGGGCGTCGCGCATATCGTCAGTGTTTGGCTTAAAGGACAATCCCAGGAGTCCAATTGTCTTGCCGTGCGTCTCACCCAACATTTCCTTGATGCGGTTTACAGCCATTGAGCGGCGGTCATTGTTTATCTCCATCACGGCTTTGAGCAGTTGCGGGTGACGGCCTTTTTCAGCAGCCATGTATGCCAATGCTTTTACATCTTTCGGGAAGCATGATCCTCCGTAGCCAAGTCCGGCGTCCAGGAATAGCGCTCCGATGCGTTGGTCATAACCCATGCCCACTGCGACTTCTTTTACATCCGCACCTAGGGCCTCGCAAACATTCGCTATTTCGTTGATAAACGAAATTTTGGTCGCCAGGAAGGCATTGGAGGCGTACTTTATCATTTCTGCAGTGCGCAGGTCGGTGATCACTATGGGAGCACGAAGAGGCAAGTGCAGGTGAGCGACCCTTTCGGCTGCTTCCAGGTCCATGGAGCCCAGCACGGTACGGATATTGGTCACTGTCAGGTTCAAAACGGCGTGTTCCAGGCGATAAACCTCATAGGCGGCCTTTGCAGCATCCAACACCTGGAAAAACACCACGCCATCAACGGTTAACACCGCGTTGTCTTTGGAGATGACCTCTTGTGATGGTACGTCCAGGACACGTTCCATCATGTTGACACGTTGACCGATCCTGTTAACGAATGGGATCATTACATGAAAACCAGGACGAAACGTTGTGTTGTATTTTCCGAAACGCTCTACGGTGTATTCGTAACCCTGCCTGACTATGATTACGGCTTTGCGGACAACGACAACAGCAAGAAATGCTACGATTACTGCCCAGATTAGTGTATTTTCCAACATTTCAGACCCTCTCTATTAAGCTTGAACCAAAGATGGTGTAGTCATCATAATGAACTGCTTTCTCCCACTAACAACAATAGCAGATTCCATTTGGAACAGGATGCGCCAGAAGTCACTGGCAACAGGCCTCAAAGCGATAACAATATGACGGATGAACAAGACAATTTATTTGCCAAAAGCCGTGCAGTCACCTCGGGCTTCCGCTTTGATGAACAGGTGGTCAAGGTATTCCCTGACATGATCGCCCGGTCGGTACCCGGTTATGAACTGGTGGTGCCGATGATTGGCATGTTGGCACGCCGGTATGCTCAACAGGATTCAAATATTTACGACCTGGGTTGTTCGCTGGGAGCAGCCAGCCTGGCCATGAGCCTGGCGGTCAGAACCAGTGTCAGCGAAATCATAGCTGTGGATAACTCAGAAGCGATGGTAGCGCGGTGCAAGATTAACCTGGCTGAAAATGGCGGTTCGGTACCGATAGATGTTCGTTTACAAAATATGCTGGATACACGGATTGAAAACGCATCAGTTGTCGTTCTCAACTTTACCTTGCAGTTTCTGGACCGCGATCAGCGTCAGACATTGATCAACCAGATATCGGCAGGTATGCGTGATGGTGGGGTTTTGGTCTTTTCTGAAAAAATCTGCTTTGAAGACCAGCTTGAGCAAGCGGATCAAACCTCATGGCATCACGATTTCAAACGTGCACAAGGCTATTCAGAGCTTGAAATTGCACAGAAACGCAACGCACTCGAAGATGTATTGCGTCCGGATACTGAAGCGGCACATTTTAAACGCCTGCTTGAGGCCGGGTTTTCCAGACCACGCCGGTGGTTTCAGTGCTTCAGTTTTGCCAGTTACATCGCATTCAAATGAACGACCCTTATACACAAATAGGGACGTCGGGTTGGCCGGAATTAGCAGAACTGGGTTGGCAAAACCTCAAAAACAACACCCATGGTGATCTGTCACGTTGGCTGGAAGCCATTGAAAACTTGCCAGAGTGTGAGACTGGCATTGAGCTTGATCGTGATGCCCCCAGCTTGGGACGACCGGTCGAAAATCAGGCACTTTTGCGTGAGCAACTGATCAAATTACACCCCTGGCGCAAGGGTCCCCTGGAGTTGGGTGGTGTCAGAATAGATACCGAGTGGCGTTCCGACTGGAAATGGAACCGTCTGAAACCGCATCTTGATCTCAAGGGTCACCAGGTACTGGACATTGGTTGCGGTAATGGATATTTCGGTTTACGCATGCTGGCGGCGGGCGCACAACTGGTGGTGGGTATCGATCCGACAGTGGTTTTTGTTATGCAGTGGCTGGCCATGCAAAAACTCAACCCCGGTCTGAAAAATTTTGTATTACCGCTGGGTATCGAAGATTTACCGAAAGATACCGGTGGGTTTGACAGTGTTTTTTCAATGGGGGTTTTATATCATCGACGCAAACCTGTTGAACACCTGCAACAATTAAAACAACTGACCCGTCCCGGTGGTCAGATCGTGCTGGAAACCCTGGTTCTGGAAGGCGAGGGTGAACACATCCTCGAACCGGCGGGTAGATACGCACGAATGCGGAACGTTCACGCCATTCCAACACTGGCGGTGCTGCACCAATGGCTGGAACAGGCGGGTCTGCCAGATGTGCAGGTTCTGGATATAAGCAAGACCACCGCAGATGAACAACGCAGCACGCCCTGGATGACCTTTGAGTCCCTTTCAGAGTGTCTTGACGGGGATCACCCATCCTTAACCATCGAAGGCCATCCCGCACCCGTCAGGGCAGCCTTACTGGTAACGTTGGATGTGTTATGTTCAGGACAAGGTGAGGCCGGTTACCGGTCGAGAGGGTGCCCTGGGGTATGAACGGTATATCGCGATACGAGTCCAGGGATGGACTCGGTAGGGCGAAGCAGGATGCCCGAGCCGAGAGCACATGGATGTGCGGCGCGATCGTCTCAAGTAAATACGTCCTGATGCACTACAATACGTCTATGAAATTTACCGTACCCGATATTTGTGATGATTTTCTGCCTCAATTGCAGGTTCTTGAACCCTTGTTTACTTCCTTTGGGGGGCGGCATAAATTCTTTGGCGAAGTCGTCACTATAAAATGTTTTGAAGATAATTCCCTGGTAAAACAAACTCTTGGAACTGATGGCCATGGCAAGGTCCTGGTAGTCGATGGTGGTGGCTCTCTAAGGTGCGCGTTGCTCGGGGATATCCTGGGTGCAATGGCTGCTGAAAACGGCTGGCGAGGGATTCTGATCAATGGTTGTGTGCGTGATGTAGAAATTCTTAAAACCATCGATATTGGTGTCAGCTCACTGAACTGTCACCCGCTTAAATCCAACAAACGCAATGAAGGCCAGCTCAACATACCGGTGAATTTTGCCGGCGCAGGTTTTTTACCGGGCCAATTTCTTTATGCCGACGAAAACGGCATCGTTGTAGCAAAAAAGGAGCTCGATCTTCTGTAAGACCGTTATTTAGTCGACTTTTGCCCGACCCAGAATGGGCCAATAAACCCAGGTGAAAATAGCAAAGGCCAGCATCCATCCGGCCCCTGACAAATCGATCATCATCATATAGTTTTCACCACTAAAAGGTCCCAGAACCCGTATCAGCACGGCAATCATGAAAATCCAGTAGGCCATCACCGTGGCACGGGCGGCCTGTAAAGGTCTACCTGTATGACCCAGTGCTACCCGGGTTGTTACTGCCAGGACCATACTGCCAACAGCCCCCATGGTAAGCGCGTGCAGAGCTGCTGTCGGTGTAAATAACCAACCGAATACGGCACAACCCAACAGGATATAAGCAACGGGTAACC
This sequence comes from uncultured Gammaproteobacteria bacterium, assembly GCA_965363775.1. Taxonomy (GTDB): domain Bacteria; phylum Pseudomonadota; class Gammaproteobacteria; order Xanthomonadales; family SZUA-36; genus SZUA-36. Next base: position 2,214 of record CBDTVF010000165.1, on the reverse strand, counting down.
AGAGATACGCAACGTGCAGGACAAACAACAAAGGGTTGGACGTGGTTGCGAACGCCTTCCAGCGACTGAGTCTGAATCCATGTACCAGTGCGGCCGCAAAGGCAAGCACACCCGTTATTGGGTGCATCGGCATAAAGCTGGCAGCCAATCCGACCACGATGGTTAACCAAAGCGCAGACCGGGTGATCACCTCGCTATTGACTGGCATATTGGTTTTACCCTGGCTACGCAACCAGTTGCCCGTAAAGGCTGGCACTATACGCCCGGCAATGATGGTGACCAAAACCACAATGGTGTGAATTAACAGGTAGATAGCCAGCCGGTCATAACCCGGCAACCATTGATTGGCGCCGAGGTGATACAGAACATTGAGCAATGCCACCACAACCATAATGGCGACCAATGGGTAGTTACGCTGACTGCGACCAGCTACGATTTCGCGACCGAGCAGAATAGCCAACAAAACGGGGAATAACATATCCAGGAGAAATACCAGGCCGCCGGGTAGCCAGCCGTAAAACATCATCGCTAACCGTCCCGCCAACCAGGAAATCAACAACAAGGCCAATGGCATCCCTTTAACCGCAGGCCGGCCTGTCCAGTTGGCAACGGCAGTCAGGCTGAAGCCGGCCACGGTGGCCATGGCAAAGCCGACAAGCATCTCATGACTGTGCCACAACGGCGTGACCATCGGCAGGCCGACGCCATGCAGGGTCATTAACCAGGCGAGAACAATAATGATGGCAAAGATGCCGTTAAACAGAAAAAATGGTCGGAAGGCGTAGCTGAGTAATACTGGTATTTTTGAATTCATGCGGGAGAGAGTAACCGCGCCTGACGACTAAAGCCACGATACGGGTCAATCAATCAGGAATCGAGGTTACGCACACTGTGATGATGTATCTATCCTATCTTAAACTCCGTCACAGCTCATCTTCACCCATCCATTTACGTACTTTAGGTGCCTTGTAAGCGGCGAATTGATCCAGTAGCGCATCAGGTTCACGGGATTCCATCAGCATTGGGCGACAAAGATCGTTGACAAACTGTTGTTCAAATGTGTTTTCGAGAAAACTAATCAAACCGTTGTAATAGCCTTCAACGTTCAGCAGACCGCAGGGTTTTTGGTGGAACCCAAGTTGAGCCCAGGTGAGTATTTCAAAAATTTCCTCAAGGGTGCCCCAGCCACCCGGCAGGGCAATAAAACCATCGGCCAGCTCGGCCATCATGGCCTTGCGTTCATGCATGGAAGCGACAACATGCAGTTCGCTCAGCCCATCGTGTGCGACCTCTTTTACGGCAAGACTTTTGGGTATGACGCCAACGGCTTCACCACCGGCCTCAAGCACCGCATCTGCAACCGCCCCCATGACGCCGATGGCGGCACCGCCATAAACGAGACCGATTCCACGATCGCAAAGTGATGTTGCAAGACTCCGTGCCGCTTGCAAATAGGCCGGATTTTTGCCTGGGCTGGAGCCACAATATACACAAATTTTCTTGATTTTCATAAGTTTTCGATTTTTATGCGGTTGAGAGAGATACCATCCATGATCACAGACCATGGAAAATGGGGGCCGGGATCAATTTTACGCCTTATTTCGATTTCCGGCAGGTCTTCCGAGGGCAACATATCGGTATCGAGGTCCGAATGTCCGGAAATACTTTCCAGTGCGGGAAGCTCTTTTTCAAGCTGATTGAGCAAGGTTGCCAGCGCTTCAATCTGAATATCGGGGTAAGGTTCTGTCACTTGCTGATGGTCAGATTTAAACCAGTCCGGATAGCGACCAATATTGACCAGTTCAATACCAATACTCTTGGGATTAAAACCCCTGACATGATGGGCAACACGATCCACGGGTACCCATTGTTCAATACTGCCATCACGGTCGATATAAAAGTGTCCGCTATTGCCGGTCCGGCTTTTCGGGTGATGGATTTTTTCACCAAATATCCGCGCCGTGGCCATATCCGGAAGCTCAGTACAATGAATAACCACCAGCTCAATGGCATCCAAGCGACGGCTTTCCAACCGCTGCGCATAAGATAAAGGTCGTTGAAGAATATCTTGATTCACTGCTCTTCGGGGTAAGGGCCGACAGTGTCCCCGTGATCCTGGTGAACAAAACACATCAGGTGTTAGCCTTGCTGCAATAGAAAACGTAAATCCATGATGGCGGCATTGGCTCTTGAGATGTAATTGGCCATGACCAG
>CBDTVF010000164.1:0-7174 GCA_965363775.1 uncultured Gammaproteobacteria bacterium | reverse complement strand
CGTTTTAAATTAACGCTGTTCGTTTTAAATTAACGCTGTTCGTTTTAAATTAACGTTGTTCGTGGGTAACAAGTTACCCACCCTACGTGTTTTTTCGCTCGCTTGTAACGGGTTACACATCCCACGGGCACGTTTGATACAAACACCGTTTTACGTTGTAGCTTCCTGCCATAACTCGCACAAATATCTGTAAACTTCCCCAGCCTTGGCTAGCAATGCTGGTTCAAGGCCAGTTTGTGCGAGCACCATCTCATTATCCATCCCCCACTCGATACCCAATGCAGCATAATCCATCACCAATAACCCCCTGGCCGCATATTCCCAGTCAATCAGATACAGCTTGTCAGTGTTGCCAACGAAATTCGCAACGACCGGGTCGTGGTGGCACAAGCCCATTGGGGAGTTGCTGGCTACAAGTGATTCCAACATTGACTGCATCGGTCCACGTTGATCAAGCAGTGTCTGGTTGGAAAGCTGATCCTTGTTTTCAATGATTTGCCAGTAATGCTCAATATGACTGGAATAATCCATAGCGGGTGCGTCAACATCCAGTTTATGACAACGATTCAGAAGCTCAAACGCCTGCCTGGTAAATGCTTCATCAAACGGTGGCTTCGATGGCAGGCTGTTGTCGATATAGGTGCTGACCAGGAACCTGTTGTTCGCGTCAGCAAACAGCAGGGGCGCTGCGATACCCTGTTGACTGGCTGCTTTCCAGATGTCTATTTCGATGTTGCGATTGATGCCCGGTAAGGCTGAATTAGATGAGTTGAGACGTAATACAAGCTTTTTGCCATCCGACTCCAGCAAAAAACTGCGGTTGCTTCGTCCGCCACTTAATGGCCCCAGAATAACCGGTCTTTTGTAAAAACCACCATCCCACTCGCGCCACCTGTCTATTGCGGTTTCAGGTAGCAACAACTTGCACGTCCAAACGTAAGTGTTCCCGCCATTTGAAATATCCAATAACCGCAATCACCACATAGGCTACAAACAAAAGGGCGGTCAGATTAAGCCCACGGTCGATATAAAGCGGGATCGAAACCGTGTCTATAACAATCCAGTAAAGCCAGTTCTGCAGGTACTTGCGGGCGACGAGGTAGGTGGTGATCACGCTGGCCCAGGTGGTAAATGAATCAACATAGGGCCATGCAGCGGAACTGTGCTCGCTGAGCAGGTAACCGGAGACGATACAGAGAATCGCAATGGCTGCGATTACCAGGGCATGTTGTTGGCCTGACATGGTACGGATCGCCAGCGCATGTGGCTCATCACCACCATTGCTGCCACCACGGGTCCACTGATGCCAACCATAGACTGCCATGGCCATGTAATAGACATTCAGTGCCGATTCCATCAGCAGGCTGACATCCCAGAACAAAACGGTATAAATCGCGGTGCTGAGAAATGCGAAAAACCAGCACAGGACATTTTCCCTGACCGCCAGCAAAAGGTAGGCCATGGCGAAAACAACCGCAACCACTTCCAGCAGTGACATGGATTGTGCTGCGATCAGCAATGTTTGCAACCAGTTATCCATTTAGACCGTTTTATCCGTTAAACACGAGATTCGGGATTCTATCGCAATGAAGGCAGGAGTACCCTATTGTTCCGGTCTTGCCGGCTGTTTGCCGAAATAGCTGGCGAGTTGGATCATCATGCGTTCATGGATATCCAGTTCGGCCCTTTCCTGCCTGATTTTTACGGCCAGTCCCGGATAATCTGTAATAATGCCATCGGCACCCTTGCTTATCATGGCAGAGATGCTGACCGGGTCATTGACTGTCCAGACCATTACTTGCCGTTTCTGTTTATGGATGCGTTTAATAAACTTGCGACTGGCAAATTTCGCATTGACGGCAAAAAAGTCTGCATTGAGGCGTGTGATGTCTCCCATCGAGACTGACGAAAGCAATCCAACCTTCCATTGCGGTCGTATGGATTTCATTTTCTGAACGCCGGGGTAACTCAGCGACATCACCACAATCTGATCCTGCATATCCGCAGCTTCAACCAGCCTGACAACACGTTCTTCAAACTGTTTTTCCTGACCGTAATATTTAAGTTCGATAACGATATTGATACGGTCCTTGCATAATGCCAACACCTGCTGGAGTGTGGGTACCCGCTGGTCACTGAAAGACGGATTCATCCAGGAACCAATATCCACACTCTGTAATTCAGAAAGCGGGGCTTCAAATACCTTCAGTGGTGAACCGCCAATTTTCTTCAGATCGCTGTCATGGATCACCATGACTTCTCCCTGGCGGGTTTCCTGCACGTCGATTTCAACCCAGTCCGCACCCTGGTTGATTGCCAGTTCCAATGCCGCCAGGGTGTTCTCAGGTGCATCTGCAGAAGCGCCACGATGAGCGATGATCATGGTATTTTCTTCGAAGTTAAGCTTATTTATAGATAAATAGACTGCGAAACCTGATGCCAGACTTATGATCAGGGCCAGGCCTGCCAGTCGGGTTGCCGATATGTTCCAAGCCCGGCCTGAGCGCATTTGGGCCTGTCCTTGTTCCAAATATCCATCATCGGTGGTTTTAGCAAGGCGGGTAAACATGGCGATGATCACCAGGGCCAGCACCGAGTTGCCAAAGAAAGCAATTGCCAGGGTACTGATCAGCCAGATAATCGCCAGACTTCCGAGCAGATACGCCAATATCCGGAGTGAATCGTTTGCGAATGCTATTGCACCATCCATTGCAAAGTCCGCCAGCAGGGATAGCAGGCCAAGTATTCCGGCGTTGAGAAGAAACAGGGTCAGCAATATCAAAGCGATTGGAAAACGCATAGCCTTGGAGGCTTCACGACTACTGCTCAGCACTCTTGCAGGGTTTTCGTCATTGAGCAATAACAATGGTAATGCCAACACCCAGCCGGAGAATGTACGCAGCAGAACTCCCGCCATAGTCAGCAGACAGACCAATATGACTCCACCTGCCCACCAAAAGACCGCCGGTTTGGCGGAAAGGTAGTAGTTGATATCGTATTCGGTGAGAAATGCATAAAAGACCAATGCGCTGACTGCAAGGAAAGGCAAGGCTATCAGGGCAGTACGGCCGATTAATTGCAGGGCAAGCCGGAACAAGGGCCAGAATTTCATCAGCAGAAAGCGTCCCAGGTTGGGCAGGCTAACTGTCTGTCCCAAGGCAATGTGCCGGCTCGATGTAATCATTGCAGCCTGCTCAAATACGGCCACTGTCGTATATAAAGCTGCTGCCAGTAGAACAATGGGTAAGCCTGTCGGTGATAGCGCGAAAAACAGGATATCTTCATCGGTCAGGGCCGTTTGCCCGCTTGCCAGGACCAGCCAACCCAAAATCATTGTAAGCAGCGGTGTCAGCACCAGCACTGAAAAGACACTGATGACAAGGTGAATACCGAGATACGTTTTCCAGTTCAATCTGAAAATTTCGAGAATTCGGTTGATCTCTTGCAGATAGCCAAATTGTGGTTTGTTGGTCAGTGGATTCACCAAATGTCAGAAAGCTGTGCGAGCATGTCAAACAGTATCAAACGGGTCAAGCATATCTGTTGGGTGGGGCGATGAAAACTGACTGTGATCGTGCTATGAAATCCCGCTGGAAAGGCTACAATGCGGGGTCGGCAAAGTCTCCCTGGCGGCGCATTTTCGAGTCGCATTTTCGTGGGGTTGCTTTGATTGCCGGGTCATTTGTAAAACACTGAATACAGGATGTCAAAATGTCTGATTCCAAATTCCCAGAAAGTTCGAGAGTGGTTGTTATCGGTGGCGGGATCATCGGTTGTTCGGTGGCCTATCACCTTGCGGATATGGGTTGCAAAGATGTCGTTGTGCTAGAGCAAAGCCAGCTCACATCCGGAACCACATGGCATGCGGCCGGTTTGATGACAACCTATGGCTCCCTATCTGAAACCTCTCTTGAAATGCGCAAATACTCACGCGAGCTTTATGCCAGCCTGGAAGAAGAGACAGGCCAGGCAACCGGATTCCAGCCAGTGGGATTTATCGAAGTCGCCTCCAATCCGGATTATCTTGAGGAGCAACTTCGGGTTTCAGCATTTAACCGCCTGCACGGCATTGATGTGGTTGAAATCTCACCGTCTGAAGTTAAAGAACTTTTTCCGTTGGCGGAGACCAGTGACATCCTGGCCGGCTTTTATACTGCCACGGATGGGCGGATAAACCCTGTTGATGTGACCATGGCCCTGGCCAAAGGGGCAAGGTTGAGAGGGGTAAATATAATCCAGAATACACCTGTGACAGGTGTGCTTGCCTCACAAGGCACGGTGACCGGGGTGTGTACTGACAAAGGCAATATCAAGGCGGAAATAGTGGTCAATTGTGCCGGTATGTGGGCCAGGCAGTTGGGTGAGCTGGCCGGTGTGCATATTCCCAACCAGGCCGCGGAGCACTATTACCTGATAACCGATGAAGTGGAAGGTATCCCAAAAGACCTGCCGATACTGGAAGACCCGTCACGTCATGCCTATTACCGTGAGGAAACCGGCGGTCTTATGATTGGTCTGTTTGAGCCTGATTGTGCGCCCTGGCGGGTAGCCGGTATACCCGATGATTTTTCTTTTGGCGAAATTCCTCCCGATTGGGACCGGATGGCACCATTCCTTGAGCATGCAATGGGCAGGGTGCCTGTATCGATAGAAACCGGGATCAGGAAGTTTTTCTGTGGTCCGGAAAGTTTCACACCGGATTTGAATCCGATTGTTGGTGAAGCACCTGAGCTTAGGAATTACTTTGTTGCAGCGGGTTTGAACTCGGTGGGGATCATTACCGGCGGTGGCCTGGGAAGAGTGCTGGCGCATTGGATTTTGAATGGCACAGCGGACGTTGATATAACCGCTATGAACATCGATCGTTTTCACCCTTATCAATGCAATCCCGATTATCGTCGCCAACGCGCCCTTGAGTCACTGGGGTTGGTTTATAAATGTCATTACCCCAATCGCTCTTTAGAAACGGCCAGAGGGGCCAAAAAGTCACCATTTCATGACCGACTGGCCGCCCAGGGTGCTTACTTCAGAGACGTCAGTGGCTGGGAATCCCCAGGCTGGTACGCGCCACCGGGACACAAGCCTGAGATCGACAAACTCTCATGGGGGAGGGAAAACTGGTTTGAGTGGTGGGAAGAAGAACACCGTGCCTGCCGTGAAGGTGTGATCGCCATGGACATGAGCTTTATGGCCAAGTTCCTGGTCCAGGGCCGTGATGCGGGTAAATTCCTGAACTATGTTTCTGCCAATGAAGTGGATGGCAAAGCAGGAATGATTACCTACACGCAGTGGTTAAATCACACCGGCAAGCTGGAAGCTGACCTGACTGTCATCAAGTTTGATAACGAAAAGTACATGGTGGTGTCATCGGATACCGCACACCGGCATACGGAGGCCTGGTTAAAAAGACACATTAGTGAAGACCAACATGTATTTGTAACCGACGTTACGGCTGCCTATGGGCAGTTGAATATCCAGGGTCCTAAATCAAGGGAGCTTCTTCAGTCACTGACGACAGCAGACCTTTCCAACGAGGCATTTCCATTTCGTGCTGTGAAGGAAATTGATATTGGACTGGCGAGGGTTATCTGTGTGCGGATTACCTATGTCGGCGAATTGGGGTATGAACTCAATATTCCCACCGAACAGGCCGCACATGTTTATGACCTGATCGTGGAAAAGGGTAAGGAATTCGATCTGCGTCATGCCGGGCTCAAGGCGCTGGCCAGCTTGCGTCTGGAAAAAGCGTATCGGGATTACGGGCATGATATTGATAATACTGATGACCCGTATGAAGTTGGTTTAGGCTTTGCGGTGAACCTGAATAAGGATTGTGATTTTATCGGTAAAGAAGCGTGTATTAAAAAGAAAGCCGCTGCACCTTATTCAAAACGCCTGGTCCAAGTGCTTGTAAAAGACCCCGAGCCACAGATGTATCACGCGGAAATTGTTCTGAGAGATGGGATTCCGGTTGGGGATGTCAGAGCTGCCTCATATGGCCACACGCTGGGCGGCGCGGTGGGATTGGCGATGGTTGAAGGTGAAGCTGTTAACCAGGCTTACCTTGACGAAGGCAAGTGGGAAGTTGAGATCGCCGGAAAAATCTATCCTGCCATTGTTTCCTTCAGACCGCTTTATGATCCAAAGATGGAAAGAGTAAGAGCCTGAAGCTACGACCAATGAAGTATAATTGTTAATGAGAAGTATTTTAATTTAATGTAGTGCCAACATCAGCGGGATCACCGGGATTGGCAAAAGGAATATCATGGATCAGCCATATAAAGAAAGAGTCAAAAATTTAGAAGAAATTACTGCCAGGCATGAGCTCCGGGAAATCGAGGGTTTTCACAGCTGGCGCCACTTCGTTGTTCACCAGGATCGTGGTTGGTTAATGATTGCTCTTCAAAAAATTCAAAACCAGGTGGAAAAAGTACGCGATGCTGCTGGTGAGGCCAGCGAAGGAAGTACTGTTGAAGCCGAGCTTAATGAGCTTTTAAGCATGTTCGAAAAAGAACGGCTTAATCATCTTGGCGACGAAGAAAAATAGCAAAGCACGGGTTTCCGGTTTCAACCGAAATTGATTACCTATTGCAGGCTCACAGCATAATATGAAGCCAGTGATTTTGTGAAATACTGGGTAAATTGAACTCAGTCCAACCTGGCGGGGGAGTCTGTGAAAAATTATTTAGTTAGCGTGTTTTCTATTGCGCTTTTCATATTCAACACTGCTCCAGTTCAAGCATTTGAAAGTTATTACTCACATTGGTGGACACCCTATCCTCCAAGCTGTGCCTTTACACTCACGTTGCCTCGGGACCCTGATTCCATGGGTGAAGCCCAACGTCTTGTGTCTGAAACAATAAACCTGGGTTCCGTTGACAGTACATTACCTGCAGTTCCAGTTGAAATGGAGGTCATCAGGCGATCTTGCACAGAGGAAAATAGATCAGCTCTGTTCATTCTTTTGAAGAACCCGGCCGACACCCCATACCAGGCACCTAAGCTCTCGGCTCGCATTGGGGATGATTTTTATAAATTAAGATCTGATAAATATATTCATAAGAAATACCATAATATAGCGCTGCTGTATTTGCCTGGAATGATATTTCACCAAAGAATGTTGGATCATTGTTATTAATTAGTTTTATTAAATGTTCTCTTGCCCAGCGAAATG
>CBDTVF010000163.1:0-7189 GCA_965363775.1 uncultured Gammaproteobacteria bacterium | reverse complement strand
CCTGTAGCTCCGCAGGACTGATCCAGATGCCGGGTAATTCAAAAGGCTGGTCGTAGCTGCGGTCATAGTAAAAACCACGGTTATCGGCGTCCTGTTCAAGTGGTGCGCCCAGGTAATCACGCAATTCCGCCACCAGGCGGTACAGGGTGGCCTGTGAACACTCCAGGCGTTCCATCAGGTCCTGACGTGAGATCGGCGTCCGCCGTTGGCTCAGGATATTGTGCAGATGGTATAAACGTTCGACCTTTGACATTTCCCCAACCTATTGAAGCGGCCTATTGAAGTGACTCATTGTGCGGCGATCCGTGCCTCGACATATTTCAGCGCCTTGCCAACACCTTCAATGCTACGTTGTTTACCCATTAACCACAGGGTTTTATCGATCGAAGGCGAAACCCCGGAACCGGTCAAAGCGACCCGCAGCGGTTGGGCAACCTTACCCATTCCGACTTCAAGTTCAGCCGCTACCCGGTTTATGACATCATTCAGTGGAGCGGGTGTCCAGTCCTGCTGCTTCTGCAGGTTTTCAAGCATCAGTTCCAATGGCGCTGCCGTCACTGGTCGCAGATGTTTTTTCGCCGCCTGCGGATCAAGCTCATCATACCCTTCAAAAAAAACACGACTCTGCGCAGCCATTTCTTTTAGCGTTTTGACCCGCTCCGCCTGTACACCCACCACGTCATTCAACGACGGGCCATTTTGGACGTCTATAGCCTGGTCATCGAAGTGCCAGGCAAGATAACCGGCGACTTCCTCCGCCGGCAGATTTTTCATATAGTGCTGATTCAACCAGTCCAGTTTATCGGTATTAAACGCCGAGGCTTTTCGATTCACATCCTTGATATCGAACAAAGCAATCATTTCATCAACACTGAAAACTTCCTGGTCACCATGCGACCAGCCCAGTCTGACCAGGTAGTTCAGTAAAGCCTCTGGCAGATAACCATCATCGCGGTATTGCATAACACCAACCGCACCGTGACGTTTGGACAAACGCGCACCGTCATCACCCAGAATCATCGGCACATGTGCAAATTCTGGTGGTTCGGCGCCCAGCGCCCGGTAGATATTGATCTGGCGTGGTGTATTGTTAATGTGGTCGTCACCCCGGATCACCTGGGTTATCTGCATATCCATATCATCGACAACCACGGTGAAATTGTAGGTCGGTGAGCCATTCGGACGCGCAATGATCAAATCATCCAGTTCACCATTGGATATGCTGATGCGACCACGAACCAGGTCATCGAACACCACTTCGCCGGTTTGCGGGTTACGGAATCGCACCACCGGGTCGATACCTTCAGGTACAGCCTCGAGGTGCCGGCATTTGCCGTCATAGCGTGGCTTTATATTGTCTTTCATCTGCTGTTCGCGCAGATTCTCCAGACGTTCCTTGCTGCAATAACAATGATAAGCCTTGTCTTCCTCAAGCAACCGCTGAGTGACCTCGGCATAGCGGCCAAAACTGTCTGTCTGATAGAACGGGCCCTCGTCGTAATCCAGCCCCAACCATTCCATGCCATCCAGAATTGCCTGTACCGACTCCGCTGTGGAACGTTCGAGATCCGTGTCCTCAATTCGCAGGACAAACGTGCCTTTACTGGCACGCGCTTCAAGCCAGCAGAATAATGCGGTTCGGGCACCGCCCACATGGAGGAAACCCGTCGGGCTGGGTGCAAATCGTGTTCTGATGCTCATTTCTTAATACTGCTCTTTAACATGCCGGGGAGCGGGGATTGTACCCTGCAAAAATGGGTATGGATATTACTCGATAGGCACGCCATCATGAAACATCCCGCATTTTGTTATACTGAAACAAATGGCAACCGGGTTTCGCCTTTGCACGATACAACAATCAGACAATGGAAACGAACGGCCTGTGTAGTAATAGTTGCCATTGTGCTATTGCCATTCTTGTATTCCGGTCAGGATCAGCTCACACGTCTGGAGCAGGCGCAACAACGCGGCAGCATGACGGTGTTAACGCGAAATGGTGCCAGTAGTTATTTCATTGGTCCCGAAGGCGGAACCGGACCGGAGTATGACCTTGCTTCGGCTTTCGCCGACTACCTGGGTATTCCAATTGATATCAGGGTAGCCGATAAGTTCGGTGATCTCGGTATCCTGCTAAAAAGCAAACAGGGCGAATTTATCGCTGCCAACCTGACACGCACCCCCGCACGTGAACAACTTTTCAATTTTGGTCCCGACTACGCGAAAGTTAAAACCGTCGTGGTCTACAAACGCGGTAAGAACCGCCCGCGCAAACTTCCGGACCTGTTGGGAATGCGGATTGCGGTGATAGCCGGTTCCAGTTATGAAGATCAACTTGAAAAGGCGCAGGAAATCTTGCCAGGCCTGCAATGGACGACGGAAAAAAACCTGGGTATTGAAAGTTTGTTGATGGCCATCGCCGATGATGAACTGGATGCAACCCTGGTAGATTCAAATATCTTCAAAATCAACAGTCAGTTTTACCCGCGCTTGAAAATTGGCTTTGCCCTCTCAGACAACCAACCCCAGGCATGGGCCTTTCTGCCGGGTGATGATGATTCACTGGTGCAAAAAGCCAGGTCATTTTTCAGACTCATGGATGAGAATGGCGGGCTTACGGAAATACAAAACCGTTACAACGAGAACGGCAATGATCTTGATCGTGTCGGTATGTTTCAATTCATGAAGCAGGTTCGAAGACGCCTGCCACCGTTGATTCCGGTATTCCAGGAAGTTGCACTGGCACATGATCTGGACTGGCGTCTGCTGGCGGCAATGGGTTATCAGGAGTCTCACTGGAATCCCGAAGCATCTTCGGCCACAGGGGTACGTGGCATCATGATGCTGACCCGGCGCACAGCAAAACAACTGGGAGTGGCGGATCGACTGGACCCCGAACAGAGCATCGAGGGAGGTGCGCGTTATTTCCTGCGCATGCGAAAACGCGTCCCCGGTCGGATACCCGAGCCCGACCGAAGCTGGATGGCGCTGGCTGCTTATAACATGGGATGGGGGCATCTCGAAGATGCGCGCGTATTGACCCAAAAACAAGGAGGCAATCCTGACCTCTGGCTTGACATCAATGAACGCCTGTCATTATTGAGCCAGGAAAAATGGTATCACCAGACCAAATATGGATACGCACGCGGCTACGAGGCCCGGCAATACGTCGAAAACATCCGCAGCTACTTCGACACCCTGGTCTGGATGGAGACCCGTGCGCACCCGATGCTGGTTGCAAAATTGTTATAATCTCCATGCTACGTTAAATCGGGTTACAAATTGTAGGATGGGTAACTTGTTACCCACGTTTTTTGGATGATCGAGCCACTCTTAATACCACGTGGGTAACAAGTTACCCACCCTACGTTTCACGTTTATTTTCACATGTAACTAACTTACACGCGCGTCGATTCCAGGTATAAACATTGCCCTGATTGCTTCTCGATATCTTCCAGACGCGCCTGGTGTTGAGCCAGTTCTTCATCATTGGCCTTTAGCACAAATAAAGACGGACACCCGCTATGAAAAACTCCCTGGTCATCTTCCACCGGACCCGCAGAGTTCTCCATACTCAGACCCAAATCAACCTGCCCACCGGTCATGGCCAGGTAAACATCAGCCAGAATTTCCGCATCAAGTAACGCGCCATGCAGGGTGCGACTGCTGTTGTCTACATCGTAACGCTTACACAAAGCATCAAGGTTGTTGCGCTGCCCCGGATGTAAATCTTTGGCCAACTCCAACGTGTCGAGCACCGTGGCAACGTTTGTAATCGAGCTGTGTTCATGACCGGTCAATGAAAGCTCATTGTCGATAAAGCCGATATCAAAAGGTGCATTGTGGATGACAAGCTCCGCGCCATCGACGAAAGCCATCAGATCATCAGAAACCTCTGCAAAACGGGGTTTGTCACGCAGAAATTCTTCGGTGATGCCATGCACTTCCAAAGCACCCTGCTCTATATCACGTTCCGGATTAATATAGACATGATAATGCTTACCGGTCAGTTGCCGGTCCACTAGTTCCAACGCCCCGATTTCAATAATCCGATGCCCGTGTCTCGGATCAAGCCCGGTCGTTTCAGTATCCAGAACTATTTGTCTCATGGAATCCCCCGCCTCGCCAATTCATCAGCCCGCTCATTCTCAGGCACGCCCGAATGCCCCTTAACCCAAAACCAGTTAGCCTCATGACGTTCAAGCGCCTCATCAAGACGTTGCCACAAATCCACATTCTTAACCGGCTTCTTCGCAGCCGTTCGCCAGCCACGTTTCTTCCAGTCTATGATCCACACGGTCATACCTTTCATGACATAGGTCGAGTCGGTATAAATATCCACACCACAGCCACGCTTCAGGGCTTCGGCACCGCGGATCACGGCCATTAATTCCATACGATTATTGGTCGTCTCCCGCTCACCGCCATACAGTTCTTTACGATGTTTGCCGGATAGTAAAACCGTACCCCAACCACCCGGACCCGGGTTGCCACTACAGGCACCATCGGTATACATCACCACATTCATGAAACGGCCTCACGGCTACTGCAGCCATCGAGTGCTGCTGAAGCAATTCCTGAACGTTTCGTTCTATTGAAGCGCAGAATACTGGCATTTTTAATGTTGGACTGATGATGTCCATGCAAAACGGCCCGGTCGGCAAATGGAAAACCCAGCCCATGCCAGGTGGCCCTGGGTGCGGGTCGCGAAAAGCCGCCAAGGCCCATCAACAGGCATTGTTCGACATTGAATGATTGTGATTTCAAAAAATTACAAATCCTGTCCAGTTTAAGTGCCGGCACCTGACGCTTCCGATTGCCGATACGGTTACGTAAGCCGGATGAGTTCAATCCGCTGATGACGATGTCACCACCTTCGATCATTACACGTAGTGCCTCAGCCAGAAGCGACTCCGTGCCATCATTTACCAAATGATGCAGAATCACCAGGTCAAAAGCGGCTTCTTCAAATGGCAGCGCGGCCAGACGGCACCTAAGCATGGCATCCTCAGAAAACTCTTCGGTGCTAAGCCGTACTATCTGCGCGAAGTTTGTAGACTCCAGGGGTAAATCAGTGGCGGCGGCATGCTTCAATACCAAAATCCGTTCAGGCCGCCTTCTCACCAGCAGCGGTTGCAATAGCTGCGCAGCCAACGTTTGCTGGGCTGATTGGGTCGAATGATGATTGTTATAATTAACTACCATGGCGATTGAATTGACCTGGCGATAAACAAGGCGTAAGCATAAGCGCTAATAGTGTACTGTCAACTATCTATTAAAGGAAAATCAAATGCAGGCAAATAAGCTTCACATTACCGCCATACCGGCATTTGACGACAACTACATCTGGTTGCTCACAGCAGGAGGCAAAGCCTGCGCCGTGGTTGACCCGGGTGATGAAGACCCGGTACTGGAGCTTTTAAAGCAACGTGGGCTTGACCTCCGTTACATATTGCTCACCCACCATCACTATGATCATAGCGGCGGCGTCACCGCCCTGCTGGATCATTATCCGGTCACTGTTTTTGGTCCTGATGACGACAGGATACCTTTTGTAAATCACGTCTGTCGGGATGGTGATCAGATTCAACTACCGGAGCTGGACGCTACATTCCGTGTACTGGAGGTCCCGGCGCATACCCGCAGTCATATCGCCTTTTACGGTGAAAACGCGGTTTTCTCAGGTGATACCCTGTTCAGCCTGGGTTGTGGCCGTTTTTTCGAGGGAACCGCCGCAGATATGCAAAAGTCCATGGATAAACTGGCAGCCTTGCCCGCTGAAACCCTCAATTACTGTGCTCATGAATATACACAGGCCAATTGTGCATTTGCACTCGAAGTGGAACCGGCAAACGCGGCACTCCAGGCGCGTGCGGGGGAAATAGACAGGCTGAGAAGTGAAGGTAAGATCACCCTGCCAAC
Organism: uncultured Gammaproteobacteria bacterium; assembly: GCA_965363775.1. Taxonomy (GTDB): domain Bacteria; phylum Pseudomonadota; class Gammaproteobacteria; order Xanthomonadales; family SZUA-36; genus SZUA-36. Next base: position 1,270 of record CBDTVF010000163.1, on the reverse strand, counting down.
CAGTCTGGCTGAAGAACTGGCGGCCAATCCGTTTTTACGGACCCGCGAAAGCAGCGTCGTGGAAGCAGCCCGGAAGATAAATCCTGAAGCGAGTGCCGGAACCTCCACCATGGCAGTGATCCGGGCATGGAAAGACAGGTTTTGAAGCTAGTTACAATGACTTGAACAATGAGCGTTTAAAGGCCTTTTTACTTGACCCCACGTCAGCAAACCGCATAATAGCGTGCCTGAACAATATTTAACGGAGCCCTTGTGACTTCACGCTTTTTTTTGTCTTTGCTGTGCCTGTTTCTTGCCAGCTGCGCCACGACTCAGAGTAACGATCCGGAACCCGAACCGGCAGTGCTTGCAGCGGCCCAGGAAGACCTTCCCAAGGGTGAAGGCGAATCCATAGACGAGCACCTGTTTGTCCCCGAACCCATTGTTCCTGCTACAGAAACACCGGGGGAACTGCCTATAGAGCACGACAATGTATGGGCCAGGCTGGTCGATGGTTTCTCATTGCCCAGTTGCAACGACCACGAGGTTTCCCTCAGATGGGCCAACTGGTATGCAGATCACGATGCATACATGGCGCGTGTGATGAAACGCGCACAGCCCTGGATATTTTTTATAGCCGAAGAGTTGGAATCACGCGGAATGCCGGGTGAGCTTGCCCTTCTACCCATCGTTGAGTCCGCCTACGACCCATTTGCCTACTCCAGTGGCAGGGCACTGGGAACCTGGCAGTTCATCGCGTCAACCGGTAAACATTATGGATTGAGACAGGATTGGTGGTATGACGGGCGTCGGGATGTATGGTCATCCACCCATGCAGCGCTGGACTACCTGGAGTATCTGGGTAATAAGTTCGATGGTGACTGGCTGCTTGCACTGGCAGGTTATAACTCCGGTGAAAACCGTGTCGCGCGAAGGGTAAAAAGCAACCTGAAGAACGGCAAGCCGGCAGATTTCTGGAATATTAGCCTGCCGAAGGAAACCAAGGGTTATGTACCCAAGTTGCTTGGTCTGAAATGCCTGTTTGAGAACCCGGCCGATTATGACATTGAATTACCACAGGCACCCAACCAGGCAGTCATCGCTGCCGTTGAAATGGAAACGCAAAGTGACCTGGTACTGATTTCACAGTTGAGTGAGGTCAGTATTGACGTACTTTTCAGTCTGAATCCGGGTTTCAGTCGCTGGGCAACCTCACCTGGAGGTCCCTGGCGCGTCATCCTGCCCCTGGAAGGTGCCGACAAACTCGAACAGCGCCTGGCCTCTGATGACT
>CBDTVF010000162.1:0-7198 GCA_965363775.1 uncultured Gammaproteobacteria bacterium | reverse complement strand
GTGAATCGCTCCTCCTGGGCAGCACAGACAATCTTGCCGTTATCGATCAGAGCGGCTGCGCTATCGTGATAATAAGCAGAAATACCGATTATTTTCATTGTTCGAAGTAGATTACACGTTGGTCAGATGGCGTACACATTCTGGTGCTTTATCCGACTGAGCTACGAGCGCTACGAAAGCGAGATATTTTAACCGATTTAAGCATAAGTTTAATAGACGACAATCCATCTGTCTAACGTAACCTGATTGAAAGTGAACTTTTGAAACACTACATCTGAGGCGCTACTGCCTGCATCAACAAACCGCACAACCACGCACCATAAGTACCCAACACGTAGCCAAACACCGCCAGCAACACACCAACCGGTGCCAATGCAGGATGGAAAGCCGCTGCTAAAACAGGTGCCGATGCAGCGCCGCCGATGTTGGCTTTACTACCTACCGCCAGGAAGAAATAGGGTGCTCTTATTAGTCTACCCACAGCGACCAGAATGATGATGTGGATCAACATCCAGATACCACCGACCATGAACAGACCGGGATAATCAGCGAGAGATCGGATATCCATTTTCATACCAATGGTCGCGACCAGAACGAAGATGAATACCGTTCCGATTTTCGAAGCACCGGCACCTTCATATTCACGGGCCTTGGTAAATGACAAGATAACGCCAATGGCAGTAGAGATGATGATCAGCCAGAAAAACGTGGATGTCAGGCTGAACTTTGACAGGTACGGTGCATTCTCCTGAATGTAGGGTGCGATAAAATCTGCCAGGAAATGTGACAAGGCAGTTGCTGCAAATGCTATGCCGAGCATCACCATCAGATCAGCCGTCGTTGGGTTTCTCGCAATACTCTTGCCAAACTCCTCCATCTTCATTTGCAGATGATCTACTGAAGATGAATCTGCTTTGAAAAAACGATCTATGGCGTCTTTTTTGCCGATACCGATGAGCAGGATAGCCATCCAGACCTCTGCCACGATAATATCGACCGTGATCATGATGCCGAACAGGCTGTTCGATGGGCTGAACACCTCGTACATGGCGGCCTGATTTGCACCACCGCCAATCCAGCTACCAGCGACGGTCGTCATGCCACGCCAGATCGCCTCGGGGCCAGCACCACCGACCAATTCCGGGTTAAAAGTTGAAACCAATAGAATGGATAACGGTCCGCCTAATATGATGCCTGTTGTGCCGGCCAGGAACATGACAACCGGCTTGTAACCCAGGTGGGCGATTTCTTTTAAGTCAACACTCAGGGTCAGCAATATTAAACAAGCCGGCAGCAAATACCGGCTGGCGACGAAATAGAGTTTGGAATGTTCGCCATCAACAATACCGAAGGTGTTGAGCAGGGATGGCAGGAAGTAGCACAGCAACAACATCGGTATGATGCTGTAAAACTTCTTTAGGCCAGGATGGTCACTGGAGGAGGTCTTGAATACAAAGGCCAGCAAGGCCATGAGCAAACCAAGTACAACAGCATCATTGGTAATCAGAGCGTGGGATTCTTCCATCATGAGTGCTGATTCTTCAATGCGATCAATTCGCTGGTAATAATGTCATAACGCCAACCCATAAATCGTTTTGATAATGGTTCATTTTCGGGTGATAGAATCAGGCTTTCCAGTTCCCGTTTTGAGGCCAGCAGGGCGGGCTCAATTGACAGTTCTGAAGCTTTTTTGTTAACCAGGTTTCGCATGTCATGCATCATCGGGCGGTGTCCTGATTGAAGAAGATCCGGTGCATCCGAACTGATTCTTTCCTCGATAATATGGTCGATGGTAGCGATGATCATGGGCCCATGACGTCGAATCGGATTTGGATGCCAGACATCCAGTTCTGTCAAGGCTTCCAGGCTGCGGGGCTGTTGGTTGGCAATGGTCATCAATGCGTTGTCCCTGATGACAAACCCGCGCGCAAGATTTCGTCTTTCCGCCTCCTCATCCCGCCATTTTGCAAGTGACTGCAATATCGCCAGAGATGTGCCGTCAAGCCGGCCATTGCCGTTAATTCGTTTCCAGGAGTGATCTGGTTGTGGTGGTGTGAGCGCTTTGTTGAGTAGCCTCGTACAGTCTTCCTCCAACCATTCCAGCCTGTCAAGTTCCACCAGTTTTGCTTCCAGATGCCGGTGCATCATCGGTAGCAGGCAGACATCCAGGGCGGCGTAATGCAATTGGGCGGGGCGCAGGGGCCTTTTAATCCAATTTGAACGTGTTTCACCTTTATCGACAGTAATACCCAGTAACCATTCAACGGTCTTGTGATACCCCATCTGCAATGGCTCACCCAGCATGGCACAGGCTGTTTGGGTATCGAACATTGGATCGGGTACCGAATCCGTTGTGTAAAGAAGGACATCCAGATCTTCAGATGGTGCATGCAGGATTTTGACAATGGCCTGATTTTCAAACAGATCCGCCATTACTTGAAGAGGGCCTGTTTTTAGTGGGTCCACCAACCAGACTTTCTTACCATCCGAGAGTTGTACCAGTCCAAGATCGGCACGCCAGGTTCTCTCGCGTACAAACTCTGTGTCAATTCCAATGACGTCACAGTTCAGCCACTCTTTAAGAGCGTCTTGTAACTGTTCGGCAGATTCAACCATGACAGGTTGGTCGGCGGCAGCCAGTGCCACCTCAATTTTGCTTTGAGTAATCATTCAGGGTGTGATAATTCGCTTTTTAAACCAATTGTTATTGATTGTTTGTTCAGGTTTTTGTCGCATTTCCTTATGCTTGTCGTTGTCGGACTTCTGGGTTAAGGTTGCAAGCTGTGCACGGGCACGCAGTTTCCGTTGCAGAAACCTTAACATGACAGGGGCTTCAGGCAAGAGAAATCGCATGTTTGCCAGTAAATTCATACTCAAGTACCCGACATGGCTGGTCCTGCTCAGTTTGCTTTTGTGTGTGTCATATTCACAAGCCCAACAACAGCCAGAGGAATCATCCGAAAGCGATAACTCTACCGAAAATCGTCGAATTGACCGTTTGGGTGAGGGCAGCACGGATCAGTGGGAGATGGATCTCGCCTTACCCAGCGAAGCATCTTCAGTCCGAACAAACAGCGCTGAATCTGCATTACCGGATGAGGCACAAAACCGGCAATTGCAGCAATTATTATCCAGCCTGGCGCAAAAACCAGGCGATGGTTTGTTGCTTGAAAAGTTAAACACGCTGTTGCTGGATGTTCTGAGTCAGGCCAATCATTTGATTGATTCAGGGTCCAGCCAGCAGGCCGGGGAATTGTTGTCGTTGATTCAATCTATTGATCCGGCTCTGACTGGCCTCAATGCCGCGAAGACACGTCTGCTGACTTTAAACGAGATAACCAAACTGCTGAGTGCAGGCAATGTTGCGCTGAAGTCCGGACGACTACTGGAGCCCGAAAACAACAGCGCCCTTTATTATTTTAAGGGGGCAGTAAAGAAAGACCCACGGAGTCAGGCGGCTCAACAGGGGCTGGCAGGACTGCAGAAAACGCTGGTTGAACTTGCCCTGGAATGTGCCCGTGAACTCGACTTTGAAACGGCTGATACATGGTTGCAGGACGCATCTACTGTCTGGGAAAACCAGGATGTGGTAGCAGCAAGTCGTATCGAGATTGCATCGTTCAAACAGGAATATGCCAACGAACTTGAACTCAAGGCCATCGGTTCCATGAATTCAGGAAACTACAATTTCGCTGATTTTCATATCATTGATCTGATTGCACTCGGCGGGCAAGAGGACAGAGTCGAGGCTCTGCGGGAACGGCTTGAAGAAACACGTCATTACGGTGGTTTTGAACCTGGCCAAATTATCAGTGATGAGTTATTGCAAGCGGGTGGAAAGGCGCCGGAAATCGTAATTATCGCAGCGGGTAGTTATTTGATGGGCTCCAAGGAGCGCTCAACGGTTGCCAAGGACCATGAAAAACCGCAGCACAGGGTAACTATCCAACACGGTTTTGGCCTGGGTGTCAGGGAAATCACAGTTGATGAATTCCGTCTGTTTGTCGAGCGCAGTGGCTACCAGACCGCTGCGGAACGGAGCGGCAAGTCACGGATTTATGATGAGGCCGCCGGACGTCTCAGCTACAAAGATGGGGTTACCTGGCAACATGACTACAGGGGTAGAGAGGCCAAACCGGATATGCCTGTGCTGCATGTAAGTGTAGGCGACGCCAAGACTTATACGCGGTGGTTGGCAGGGGAAACCGGCAAGCGTTACCGGTTACCGTCTGAAGCAGAGTACGAATATGTGGCCAGGGCCGGCGGCAATGGAACCTACTGGTGGGGTGAAGGTTCGCCAACAGAAGTTGTGGAGAACCTGACGGGCGAACGTGACAAATCCCCGGCAAAACGGCAATGGACGACGTCTTTCAAGAGATATGGCGATGGCCACTGGGGGCCGGCGCCCGCTGGTTCATTAAAAAATGCTGAACTGACCCATCCAATGGGTGTTTTGGATATTGCCGGTAATGTCAGTGAGTGGACGGAAGATTGCTGGCACCAGAATTATATCAAAGCACCTGCAGACGGCTCAGCCTGGGTAAACCCGGGTTGCATTCGCCACGTTGCGCGGGGCGGTTATTGGGCCAGTGCTCCCGAACAAAGCCGCGCAGCATACCGAATTTCTGCCAAAGCAGATAGCTATGGTCCGGTCATTGGTTTTCGCATCGCAAGGGATCTTTAGTAACCGCCTGGTGGGGCATTCAATCTACGGTATCTTCAATCCTCGGTTTTTAGTTCCGTATTGATGATCAATGCCAGGCGGGAAGCTGCCAAAGCAATCTGTTGCTGTATGTGTTCCCAGCTTTTTTCCTCGAAAGCCGCCTTGATCTTCTTTTTAGACGGGTAAGCGGCCCGTTCCGCCAATTGATGTGACTCACTTGTCCAGTCATTCACCATTTCCGGTGACCAGTTTGAGTCTGCTTGCACTGTCGGGAATGGACTGGTTTGCCCAACGAGGTATTGCCAGCTGTCTGCCTGCTCTTTGATCAATCCAGAATCCCAGAAACGGTGCAGATTCATTTTTTCGCCTTTGTACTTAACATCGATGTTATTTCCGCCACGGTCATCGGCAAACCCGGCGTGTAGTGGTTGATGCAGGTCACCAACCAGATGACATAGCCAGGCAAACGCCTGCCTGCGTTCATCATAGGAAGCCTGGCGGTTTCCAAGCCCGGTAGCATAGTGTTTTATCGCTTCTGTCACACAATAGCCCGGTGGGCGTTCCGGGTGATTCAGATGCTCGGTGCGTAGTGGACAATCTCTCGCCTGTTCATAGACATCGATGCCACGCGGGATATTGACGTAGTGAAGAGGCGCACTCCAGGCATCGTCTTCGTTTTCACGTATGACGTCGGGCCAGTTGCATTCCTTTGCCATGGCTTCTTTGCTCAATGGCCTGATTATACTTTCCAGCTCATGCAGGGCATCTGGCTGGAGCTGGTTCACGGCCAGAATACCGATCGCGGTATGACCGTCCCCACCCCATGCGAAAGAATGGTTGCTGAATCCCAGCAAGGCAAAGCTTGCCAATGTTGTGAAAATAACGTGACTAAAGAATGTACGAGCAGGGTTGATCATGAAACAGGTGCCTATCAGCTTCTCTTTAAATAATGGATAAATCAGGGTGCAGGTAGTTTATCACCGCTGAATGATCGTCACAGGCATCTTCAAGGCAAAAAAAACCAGTCCGAAGACTGGGTTTTTTTTAGTGGTACCAGTGGACGGACTCGAACCGTCACGCTTTTTAAAGCACCGGATTTTGAATCCGGCGTGTCTACCAATTCCACCACACTGGCATCAGTGAGCGGATAGTACAGAAAGTCGATATTTTCGGCAAACATTTTCGTTATTTTTGGCTTGATTCGCCTTGGCCTCAGAGACTGTCTTCAAACCAGACCCGGTCAAAATAAGACACTATATGTGCATTGAAATGCTCGTAATCTACCAGGAACGCATCGTGCCCCATGAGTGACTCCAGATTTGTGAAGCCCGTGTTTATGCCATTTGCCCAAAGAGCATCTGCAATTTCTTTTTGCTGACGGGCAGGGAACAGAATGTCTGTTTCCACACCGATAACGCACGCTGATTTCAGATTGATACCTGCCAGTGCAGAATTAAGGTCTGGATAACCATCGGCTATGTTGAACCAGTCCATGGCTCGGGATAAATACAGATAGCTACATGGGTCGAACGAGCGCACAAAGCGGCGCGCGGCGGCCTCGAGATAAGATTCCACCTCGTAGTTCATGCCAAACAGTTCAGTCGGAAAATAATTCTGTTCCCGTCTGCCAAAGCGGGTTCGCCATTCTTCGGATGACCGATAAGACAACATGCCCAGTTTGCGCGCCATTCGCATACCTTTAACAGGCCAGTTTTCATCGTCGTAGTTGCCGTTGTTCCAGTTTGGGTCGGAAACAATCAATTCCCTTTGTAATGAACGTATGGCGATACTGAAGGGTTCCGAGTTGGGTGAGCTTGAAATGGTCAGGAAATGGCGTGCACCGTCCTTGTTTTGCTGTAGATAGGACAATGCGTTCATGCCACCCATCGAAGGCCCGACCATGGTGCACAACTGATCGATACCCAGGTGTCTGACAAGCATGTTTGCACTCTGGGCAATGTCCTCGACGCATAGTTCAGGAAAATCCAGCCTGTACGGCCTGCCCGTTTCCGGGTTCTTGCTGGCAGGGCCAGTTGAACCCTTGCAGCTACCCAATGAGTTCAGGCAGATAACATAAAAGCGATTGGTATCTATCGGTGCACCGGGACCGATCATCGGTTCCCACCAGCCAGGAGTGGGATCTTCTTTGCTGGATGCTGCATGTGCGCTGGGTGAAAGACCACTGAGTATCAATACCGCGTTGGAACGGTCCGTATTGAGTTCACCCCAGGTTTCATAAGCAAGCGTGAAAGATGGCAAGACACCGCCTTTTTTCATCAAAAGCGGCTCATCGATATGCAAGAATCGGGTTGCTGAGGTCATAAGCTATGATTCACGTTCAGAGTTATTACAATGATAGCCTGAGAAGCGCAGGAATGCGCGATATTGAGGGGTGATTTGATACGTGCGTAATAAATTACGCTGGGGATAATCGTCGTAGGGTGCGTAACTTGTTACGCACGGCTCTTCTGGGTTTGATTCGTGCGTAATAAATTACGCTGGGGATAATCGTCGTAGGGTGCGTAACTTGTTACG
>CBDTVF010000161.1:0-7223 GCA_965363775.1 uncultured Gammaproteobacteria bacterium | reverse complement strand
TATCAGGGCGAGAGCAACGCGAAAGACAAGCGTGGGTATCAGCCGAAACTGCAGTCCCTGATAGCCGGTTGGCGTGCCGCCTGGAACCAGCCGCCTTCGTGAACCAGTTCGAGTAGTCGGTAACCCATCAGCGTGCCATTGCCGAACAACTCTCGAATGGTCGCCACTATAATCAGGATCAAGCTGTAACCCATGCCATTACCTAACGCGTCCAGTATGCTGGTGCCGATACCATGTTTCATTGCGCAGGCCTCCGCCCGGCCCAAAACGATGCAGTTGGTAACAATCAGGCTGATGTACACACTCAGTGTACGGGCGGCCTCTGGCATATATGCGATCAGGAATTGATCAATTACCGTGACGGCCGATGCAATGATAGTGATCTGTACCAGTAAGCGCACGCTGGACGGGAGGTAATGTCGGACGGCACTGATGGCGGCGTTTGAAATTACCAGAACCGCGGTCAGGGCCACGCTCATGATCAATGAAGATGTTAATGAATTGGTGATTGCCAGCGCTGAGCAAATCCCCAGTACGTGCAGCGTGACCGGGTTTTCTTTCAGCAATGGCTTGGTGAGTGTTTGCATTGAACTCATGGCTTATTCTCTCCATTCTGCTCAGTGGGCCTTTTGGCAGGCTGTTCCCGCATGGCCAACAGAAAAGCCTGGTAGCCGTGTGGACCAAACCAGTAATGCACCATGCTGGTCACAGCATCGCCTGTCACCGTCGCGCCGGTCAGGGCATCCACCTCGTATTGGGCAGTTGCCGCGTCCGGTGTAACCACGCCCTGGTTAATCCTGAAGCGCGGATTTCCCTCAAAATCGTAGATCTGGCGCCCTTTCCATTGCTCCAGCCAGTGCCCGTGTGTTATCTGGTCACCAAGTCCTGGTGTTTCATTCTGTTCATAGAACGTCATTCCGGAAATTGTGTTTAAATCCGCTTCCAGAGCAATATAGCCATAGAGCATGGACCACATGCCACTGCCCTGAACAGGCAGGATCACCCGGTCAAGGCTGTCTTCATTCCAGACCATGTAAATCGGCTCAAAGCGGCTGCGACGACCAAGGCTGGCCTGGTCCTGGTCAGCCGGAATGGCGATGCTCAGATCAGGATCATTTAACACCTGGCGGCTGTTGAATGTTACGGGGTCAATTTCTCCATCGTAGCTGGCTGCATCGATGTCGATGATTCGCACGTCGAGGGTCTTGTACAGTTTGAGCATATCTTCGTCTTCGAGCGCCCCGTCACTGGGCAGCAGACCTGTCAATTGCATGATATTCCGACTGCGATCAAGCATCTGGTTGTTGAGTTGGATTGGCCTCAACACAACCACTGCCGCCGAGACCAGGCTGGAGCAAACAAGGGCCGTGATCAAAACGACCAAAAAAGCATACTGAGGCGAGTCTTTATTCATGACCTTCGCCCCAGCAGTCGCAACTTACGTCGGCGAATATTCAATTCAATGACGACAAAATCAATCAGTGGTGAAAAAATACTGGCCAGCAGAATGGCGAACATTACGCCTTCATAGTAGGAGGGATTAAACAGGCGAATGATCATGGTCAGCGAACCCACCAGCATACCAAATCCCCATCGTCCTGAATTGGTCATGGGTCCTGCCACCGGATCTGTTGCAATAAATACAGCTCCGAAGACAAAGCCGCCCAGCACCATATGCCAGTACCAAGGTATCGAAAACAGGTAATGGTCAGGCGCAATGGCGTTGCTGATCAGTGCAACACCGATGAAACCGATAGCAGTGCCCAGGATAATCCGCCATGAAGCCACGCCGGTCAGCATCAGGAAAAACCCTCCAAGCAATGCGCCAAGCGTTGACACCGCACCGACGGCGCCGGGTTTATCACCTACAAACAGTTGCCAGTAGTCGTAATCAACCGCCGCTACAACACCCAGCCCGCCCTCGTCTGTAATCAGCTCCAAAACAGTAGGTTGGTCGTAGTTGGCAACGGGTACCCAGGCCCCTTCACTGTACAACATGGTTGGATATGAGAAAACCAGGAAGGCCATACCCAGTAAGGCAGGGCTTAGCAGATAGCGGCCGGAACCCCCGTAAATAAGCTTGCCAAAAACGATACCGAAAGTCATGCCGAGAGCGACCTGGTACATCGGGACAGTGGCCGGCATCATCAACGCGAAAAGCCAGGCAATCGCGAGCAAACCTTCATCAAGGGTCTTTTTTCGAATCGTGGCGAATAGAGTTTCCCAAAACGCACCTACTATCAGGGCAACTGTGAGTACGGGAAGGAAATATAGAAGACCATGTGTGATACAGGCACTGATACTGGCTGGATCGAAACCAATACCCGACTGGGTCAAAAGCCAGCCACGCCAGCCTGCAACTTCCTCGAGTTGAAAGTCGGTGATTGCCATATTGGTCTGATGTCCTAGACTCCAGAGTCCGATCAGCCAGGCGGGTAGGCTCGCAATAACGAAGTAGCTCCACAGGCGCTGCACATTGTTGCTGTCCCTGATGTACGGGGCCGAACGGGTCACTGTGTTCGATGACCACAAAAATCGTGCAGGGAGTTTGGACAGGACGATCAACCAGTCTTTCATTAGCCCTCCCTCTCGATCTGATCAAGATTGGCACGCAGCGCATAGCCATAGTCGGTTTTTGCCGGACACATGTAAGCGCACAGCGCCAGGTCTTCTTCATCCAGTTCCAGGCAACCCAATGCTTGTGCCTGGTCGCTGTCTTTAACCAGCAAGGCACGGAACAGCGCTGCTGGCAGGATATCAAGCGGCATCACTTTTTCAAAAACCGGCAACGGGATCATCCCGGCGAAACGGCCGTTTTGCGAGGTAGACCAGCGACGTTTTCGGTTCTTGCCCAGCCAGCCGAACAGCTGCTGTCCCCCACCTTCATGAATCATAGAGACCTGGTTATGATAGCGGCCCAGATAGGCCAGGCCCGCACTGGCAGTACGCCCATCGAGAACTGAGCCGGATAAAACCCGGCACGCCTCACATTGATTAACTCCTCCCGCGAGCAACTCTTCCGTGGAAGCACCTATGATTGTTTTGACCAGGCGTGGTTCGGCCAGGCATTCACCACCCAGTGCGACCACTCGTGAGGCCGGTAACATGCCCTCAGTGAATAGCTTTCCAATGGCCATTACGTCTTGGTAATTGATCTGCCAGGCAACACGGTCTATGCCTACCGGGTAGAGGAAATGGATGTGTGTACCTGGTAAACCGGCAGGGTGTGGCCCTGAGAAAGTAACAGTCTGTAAACGCTCAATATCAGGTACTTCGACATCCCAATCGGGGCCGGTACACAGGTAGATTGCACCGGAGGTCAATAAGGGGAGAAGCTTGAGCCCCGCTATAAATGATGCGCTATCCGTTCGAATCACGACGGCAGGATCGGCCGAGAGCGGTCGTGTGTCGGTTGCGGTTACGAAGATAGCGTCCGGGCTGCAGCCCGAGTACGGTACCCGACTGAATGGGCGCGAGCGGAACGCGGTCCACAATCCTGACTGGTGCAACCTCTCAACCACCTGGTTGCGGTCCATCGCATCACATTGCTTGTCAGAAAGTGGCTCGAAGCGGATATCTTCCACCTCCGAAGCTTCCAACCGCACCACGACGGAATCCAGAATACGGCGTGGCCCCCTGTTGATGGCAGTAATGACACCTTGCCCGGGCGAGCAATAATTGATGTCTGGATCGCTCTTGTCAATGAACAAGGGTTGTCCCTGCGCGACCAGGTCGCCTTCGGAGACCAGCAAACGGGGTTTTAAGCCAATGTAATCCCTTCCAAGGAGAGCAACATGTTGAATGTCCGGCCCGGGATACACTGTCTGCTCGGGTTCACCATGCAGGGGCAAGTCCAGTCCTTTTGTGATTTTGATAGGCAAGCTCATCTCATGACCCTCATTCATCCAGTTCGGCAGGAGCATGAACGTCATGGCAAGCGGAACAACTTAGCGCATCAAAATCGATACTCTTTTCCTCGAATCGCGGGTGATCCCTGATGTCTTTACGGTGGCAGCGGCCACAGGTCCTGTCCTGGTTTTCTTTTTTACTGATCGGGTCGGATTCAGCATGTACGGTGTGGCAGTTTGAACAATTGATGGTACGCCTGTCATGTGCGCTACCCATGAACACAATTTGCTTCTCTCCCCAGCGTTCATCCGCATGACACGACAGGCAGGCATGCAGTTGTTCCTCCCTGGGTGAGTGACTCTTGCCCCGCCCAAACTGGATTAATAGCGGAAACCCCTTGCCGCCATGTGCCCGTGAGATGTGAATGCTGCCGGGACCATGACAGGACTCACAGCCCTGTGCCGTTGCAGGTGACCCTTGAACCTCTGTGTCGCCGTGTGGGCTTGCTGTGATCGCACGCATCTTTTCGCCGGAGTGACAACGCAGACAGGATTCTGATCCGGCTTTTGTATAAATGGGTGTGCGGGTGGGTTTTCGAGCAGTTTCCTGCGCAGCAAAGATATCCGAGCAGTAGCACAGAATAATCAGCGCTGAAATGATGAATATGGTCGTCTTCATTACCCCTGGAACCTAGGTATTTCAATAAGAGATATCAAACTACGGTCTCTTGGCAACAGATCATCGTCGATGGGCCATCATGAAGAACATTTGTGCCAAAAAAAATCCTTTTTGATGACAGGAAGGATAAGAGTTATACAGCCTGAAATCTATACTTTTTTAAGGTCTAAGTTTTATTCCTGTCATGACATGACATGCCCGAGTGGCTCAAGGCAGGGGATATCGTCTATTTTCAACGATTACTTGTTAATGAGCATGGTGGATTGCATAGCATCCGCGATGACGGGGCACTGGAATCAACTCTTGCACGCCCACAACAATTGCTACATTGCGACCCCAAAGCCTCCATATATGAGTTAGCAGCAAGTTATGGAAGAACTGTAAACCCAAGCCCCTTACTGACAGGTTCTAATATCAAACTAATTTGATTTGGTCATTCAGGTTACGAACTACTAATACGCTAAATACAAGTTGGTGTATATGATCTGGCTATTAAAACAAAATGGTAGGCAATTATATTGTGCACAATATATATTCATGATAATATCTCGCCGCATATCAGCGCACATAAAGGGAAGTTCAAATGACCGCAGCGATTTATGAGTTTGAAGCACAGACAATAAACGGCGAAAAAGTGAAACTGGACAGCTTCAAGGGCCAGCCGATTTTGATCGTGAATACTGCCAGCAAGTGTGGTTTGACGCCACAATACGAGGGTCTGGAGGAACTTTATGAGCAGTACAAGGACCAGGGCCTGGTGGTGCTGGGTTTTCCGTGCAATCAGTTTGGGCGGCAGGAACCTGGCAGTGAGAGCGAAATAGAAGAATTTTGCCAGCTGAACTACGGTGTATCGTTTCCCATGTTTGCCAAAATTGACGTCAATGGCCCGAAAGCCGACCCTCTGTTCAAGTACCTGAAAAAAAGCAGCAAGGGAATACTGGGCTCGGAGAAGGTCAAGTGGAACTTTACCAAGTTCCTGGTCGACCGCGATGGTGAAGTCGTTGCCCGATTTGCACCAACCGTGAAGCCAAAGGATCTTGTCGGCAAGATTGAGCCGCTTTTGTAGAACGTACATGAAGCATGACCACATGAGCCATTCTCAGTTACTGATTGAAAACCAGATTTGTTTCCCACTGTACAGTGCCGCAAACGCAGTGGTTAGAGCTTACCGTCCCTTGCTGGACGAACTCGACATTACTTACCTGCAGTACATGGTGCTAATGGTGCTATGGCAAGAGTCGAGCTTGAATGTCAAAGAGTTGGGGCGGCGTCTTGGCCTGGACTCTGGTACCTTGACGCCACTCCTGAAACGCCTGGAAAGCAAAGGTCTTGTTGAGCGTAAACGCAGTGATCAGGATGAGCGTGTGCGTATCATTACCATCACGAAACGGGGCTTGAGTCTGAAAAAAAAGGCCGGTGACATTCCCCAAAAACTCGCCTGTAAAATCGGCTTACCAGCAGCGCAGGGGATTGAGCTTAAGAAGATTTGTGAGCAGTTGCTGACGGCATTGGGCAGTCAGAACTTGAGAGCCTGAGCATTACAGATTCGTGTTATACCCTGACTATAAGCGCCGGACAATCAAGAAGGAAGAGCCAGTGAAAAAAATCCATATCGCATTTGTACGACTGATGCAATTTGTTGTGCTGGCCACCTGCTCTAATCTGGCTGTGGCCGACAATGCAGGCAAAATGGAGATTTCCTTTTTAGATGCCTGGTTAGAGGCACAGCGCAATAGCAACTTCCTTGAAGCCGAACATCTGAACATTGAAAGGGCCCAGTTGCAACATGATGCGACGCGGGGATTGTATTTTCCCAGGGTGGATTTGAATGCTGCCTATGTACAGCTCGATGGCCCTGTAACCGCTGATGCTCTTGATTTTAATCCCTTGTCCGGTTTTGCTGAAAACCCGATCGGAGAATCCTTGATTGACTTGTTGGGCGGGCCTGCAGCTTTCCGCACAGATATTAGCGATGAACGTTTTGGACGTGTGGGCTTAAGCGCGATTTGGCCTGTTTATACAGGTGGCAGAATTACCGCAATTCGTGAAGCAAGCCAGGCGCAAACAGATATCGCTCAAGAGCTATTTGATACCCAGCGCCGTGTTTTGTTTGAACAGGTGGTCCGTGTCTATTTTGGCGTGGCCCTGGCACAAAAGAATCTGGATATTCGTCAGGATGAAGTCAAGGGTCTTACCCAACATTTGAACAATGCGACCAAAATGGAAGAACAGGGACAAATCGCCAAGGTTGAACGTTTGTCTGTTGCTGCAGCCCATGATCGCGCGATTGTGGCTCGCGGGCGTGCAGAGCGTGAATTGGGGATAGCGAGGATCACACTGGGGGAGTTGTTGATGCAAAAAGCGATGATTAAACCGCTTGATGCATTGTTTATCAGTGAAACCATACCGACTGAGGAAGAATTTGCGACCCGAATTTTGAATAACAGCCCTGTTCTTAGAGAGTTACAGGCGCGGGATAAAGAAGCCCAGGCACTTGTAAAAGTACAGCGGGGACGATTCCATCCCGAGTTGTTTGTGTTTGCAGACTATGAGGTCTACAAAGATGACTCCATCGCGTTTGATTTAATACCGGACTGGCAGATTGGGGTCGGCTTGAATATTACGATAGTCGACCGAATTGGCCGAAGCAAATCCATAGGTGCCGCGCATAAAACCCGGGAAGCTGTTACAGAGTT
>CBDTVF010000160.1:0-7239 GCA_965363775.1 uncultured Gammaproteobacteria bacterium | reverse complement strand
TGAAATGATGGTGACAATCAACAAGTTTTCAGCGTGTGTGAATAGTTGACTTCATTGATATAGAATTTGTTAACCCTTTTTAACCCTTTAAATAATTGGTGCCAATGAAAAACCCACAACAAAAATCTGAACGAGTATTTGCACTACCGGGCCTCGCTAATTTGCTACTGGCGGGTATTGTAATGCTACAGGCATCTTTCATTAGTCACTCAGCCATGGCGGCAACTGAGCAGACAGGTATTGAAGGGACGGAACAGTCGCAGGCAATTAATCTCGATGGTTATATTCCCGATCAGTCGCTATGGGCAGAGAAAATGAAGGTCAAGTATGAAAAGGCTAAGATTACTGAAGAATCGCCACTTGCCTTGCTGAGCATCGAACGTTTGAATCTCAAAGCACCAGTCTATCTGGGCACTGACCGGATCACACTTGATCGCGGTCTGGGCGTAGTCAAGGGAACCGCACATCCGGGTGAGGTGGGAAACATAGCGATATCAGGTCATCGCGACAGCTTTTTCCGGGTGCTTAAAGACATCAAGCTGGGCGATAGAATTAAGATGCAGACCTCCGAAGGGTTAGAAGATTTTCAAGTATCGGAAATCACCATTGTTGACGCGCTTGAAGTCAGTGTACTGGATCCTACGGATACCACCGTTTTAACATTGATTACATGCCATCCTTTCTACTATCAAGGCTATGCACCAGACAGGTATATTGTCAAGGCGACACCCGTTGATGCTGACGCAATCATTAATTAAGAGCAATCCTGTTCCTGAAACGACACAACCAATTACAAGTGGCGGGCATCAGGGAGCTTGAGATTCCCCCCAATCTGCATTATTGTTAGCAGTTCAACAGAACAAACCACACCAGAAGGAAGACATAGATGAGATTTATTAAAACACTAGTAGTAGCCAGTGCATTTTTTGCTGTAAACGCTTATGCCGTTGATCCGGTCAAATCGGAAGTATCATGTGCCCAGTTGGGCGACAATTACGAAGTCACGGCAGAAGCAAAAGAACGTTTTGCCGATCTCGCCGGTTCTTGCGAGGGCGTCTACGAAATCAATGGCAGCCTATATGTTCGCTCACAGGCCGTGATTCGCCAGATAAGAGGCGGCAAAGTTAAACTGTATCTGCCCGCGACAAACCACACTTTCCAAGTACCCGTTCAACCAGACGGGCGCGTCTGGGTTGGTAATCGCAAAATGCGTGTTCGCGACTTGAGCGGTGGTGACGAAATTGGTATTTACCTCTCAGTTGACAAGTTTGCTGAAGAAAAAGTCGATGAAATTGCTTTCGCCGCTCCGGAAGAGGCTGTTGAAGAAATCGTAGTTGTTGAAATTATAGAAATTGAAGCACTGCCAACAACAGGCTAGTTTGCTGTAAGTATCTAAAACAGACTTCGTGATGCGCTGAGCATTTTTCACGAATACGTCTGAAGCAAGACCTGAAACCCCTGTCATCATCAGATGACAGGGGTTTTTCTTTATCACCCCGGTACGCCCGGGTATTGGCTAGAATCCCGCAACCAGCCCTTCTTTACGGTGGTCAGAGCCACCACAGTAGCCGTTATCCCCGGCATAGATAAGTTGTGCACCACCAAAAACGAGCTCAGGACTGTCCAGCTTGATAATATGACCCCGTTTTTCGAGTTCTCTGATCACCTCCGGGTCAAAGCCTTTTTCAAGTGCGACCTTGCCGTCTTCCTGTAAATGCCACCTGGGGGCATCAGAGGCGGCCTGCGGGTTTTGTCCAAACACAAATACCCGCAACATCATCTGAATATGTCCCTGGGCCTGCATATGTGCACCCATCACACCGAAGCTCATTTTCGCTTTGCCGCCCTGCATGGCAAACCCCGGAATGATCGTGTGATAGGGACGTTTGTTACCACCCACCTGGTTGGGATGACCTTCTTCCAGTACAAATCCAGCGCCGCGGTTTTGCAGGCTGATACCCGTTCCAGGCACGACAATTCCGGAACCAAAACCATTGTAGTTAGACTGGATCATTGACACCATCATGCCCGATTCATCTGCAGTTGTGAGGTAGACAGTGTCAGGACTTGCCCCCAGTGCAGTGGGCCGCGTATTGGCTCGATCAAAACAGATTTCATCTGCCCTCTCCTGGAGAAACTTCTCCTTTAGTAAATCCTGAGAGGTGACGGTCATGTGCTCGATGTCAGCCAGATGTCGTTCAATATATGCATAGGCAACACGGGTTGCCTCAATTTGCAGATGAATACTGTCAGCAGAATCCAGTGCATGGTTCGCGATGTTCAGGCAGTTCAGTATTCCAACCCCGATCAACGCCATCAGACCCTGTCCATTGGGTGGAACTTCATGGAGATTTACGTCATACAAGGCCGTATCTATCGTTCCTGTCCAGTCGCATTGATGATTGGCGAGATCATCCATCGTCAAAACACCATCATGCTTTTGTGAGTCCGCCACCATGGCCTCAGCCAGTTCACCGTGATAGAACGCACGTCCCAGGCTATCAGCTATTTTCCTGAGAGTTGATGCGTGATCCGGCAAACACATCAGCGCGCCAATACGAGGTGCCAGACCATCAACCATGAAGGTGTTGATAAAAGCTTCGTACTCACGGAAGCGGTGTTCTGCTGCTCTCCAGTAGACCCCTGTTTTGGGTCCCACATGAAAGCCAGAGGATGCGTAATGGATTGCGTCTTCGAACAGTTGGGCAAAGGGTAATTTTCCAAATCGTGATGATAGTTCCACCCAGGCGCTAACCGCACCAGGCACGGTAACTGCATCCCATCCCAACCTGGGTATTTGTGTTATACCTTTGAACCTCTCCGGACTCAGTGCCGCCGGCGCACGTCCCGAAGCATTGAGACCATGCAATTTTTTACCATCCCAGACAATGGCGAATGCATCACTGCCAATACCATTGCTGTTGGGTTCAACAACAGTCAAGGTGATGGCGGTTGCTAAAGCAGCATCAACCGCGTTGCCGCCTTTTTTGAGTGCATTAATCCCTGCTTGCACAGCGAGTGGCTGTGAACCCGCAACCATATTTTTTGCAAAAACAGGTGACCGGTTCGATGGGTAGGGGCAGTCCCAATTCAGGTTCATTGCTTATCCATTTAAAGTGTATGCTGATTACAAATCAACGGGCAAAAATCAGGTATCATCGACACTTCAAAGTAACCCTGATGGTCCCTCCATGCAAACATTGAAAGAGTCGAGTACAGCCAATTGTTGTTGAGAGCACATTTGTTGGGTCCAAAGGTTTCAATATTGCAACTGAAGGTGTTCGACTTGATCTGTAGCAAGGCAAAGACGTCAGTTCATCTGTAATAATTTGTTACCAATGATTAGTCAGGCAGGAGCCACATCATGACACCGGAACACTTCGTCGAATACTTTGGCCGTGTAAAGGCCAGCGCTATTTTGCGTACCAATGATCAGGAAAAAGCTGCACTAGCCATGCAGGCTGCAATACGCGGTGGTTTTAAAGTCATCGAATTCACACTGACTATTCCAGGCGTTTTTGACCTGGTTCAGGATTTCTCCAACCGTGAAGGTCTGGTGGTCGGCACTGGAACGGTGATGGATGTGGCACAGGCGCAGCAGTCCGTAGAGGCCGGTGCCCGTTTCCTGGTTTCACCCGTGGTGGATGAGGATGTTATCGGGGCCGCAAACGAATTGGGTGTGGCTAGTATGCCGGGCACACACACACCCACAGAAATGTTGCGTGCCCACCGTGCCGGTGCTCAACTATGCAAACTGTTTCCCAGCCCACATGGCGGTCCTGACTGGGTTCGAGCAGTACTTGGACCCATGCCATTCCTCAAAATCGTACCCACGAATGGTGTAGACCAGCACAATGCCGGGGATTGGATTGCCGCTGGCGCTTATGCCGCCGGGTTTGTAGGACCGTTGTTTGTACCCGCGGACATTGCTGCGGGGCGTTGGGATGCAATTGAAGAAAGGGCACGGCAGTGTCTTGCTGCCGTCGGGTGATCAGGATTAGAAAACAGAGTGAATCAAGCGACGCTTCGCTGTCATACCTTATCCTGAATCTTCAAAACCGGGAATAGCGGAAATCATGGTTTTTTCGGCTTGGCCTTTTTCAGCAGGTCCCATAACGGTACTGCGGTTAAGCCGCCGACCACACCTGAAACATAGCCGGGCAGATTGAATTCAAAAATCCAATACCAGATCAAACCAAAAACAAAGCTGGCGGCCATCATTGCCACCACCAGGACCAGTGAACGTTGCCAGAAGGGCATGCCTACTCCTCTCAAATTTTCGTATCACAACATACTAAGCCATTGTTACCAGTATGTGAACATCATGTTGGTGAAGTCTTTGTCTTGGCATTGGATGGAAAAAAACTGATAAGGTGTGTGCGGTGAATCGTACAGTCAACATCGTATAAATAAGGAATCAGTCGTGGCAGGTGAAAAAAACCTGGAAAAGTTACTTGGCTCCATGTCGCCGATGCTGGTCAAAGGTGAATATGTTTTCTGCACACTTAAAAACTCCAAATATGGTGACTATGCCGATGCCCGACCCATCGCATCATTTGAAGAGGCTGAAGGTCTTACGCTAGTGCTTCCAAAACAAGCCGCCGACAGTTCTGGCCTGTCCTACGACGGAGTATTCAGATGTATAACGCTCGGTGTCCACTCAAGTCTTGAAGCCGTTGGGCTGACTGCCGCTGTGGCAGGAATACTTGCCGAACATGGGATTGCTGCAAATGTGATTGCCGCATATTTCCATGATCATATTTTTGTCCAGGCAAATCTTGCAGAGCAGGCAATTGGTCTATTATTAGAGAACACCAATTAGAAAAACGATTTTGCACTAAAAAATTACAACTCGAACAACAAAACAAAAAGGAGATATGCATGCTGGGTCTTATGCAGGACTACCCGTTACTGGTTCAAACAATTCTTGATCACGCGGCGTTGAACCACGGTGATCGGGAGATGGTCACCCGCTCCATCGAAGGCCCCATCCGGCGCACTACTTATCATGATCTCAGGAACCGCGCTCTTCGCGTGGCCAAGGCCTTGCACAACGAAGGCGTCGTCCTGGGTGACAGGGTTGCCACCATGGCCTGGAATACAGACCGCCATTTTGAAGTCTGGTACGGAATCATGGGGATCGGCGCGATTTGTCATACGCTCAACCCACGCCTGTTTGCCGAGCAACTGGTTTATATAATCAACCACGCAGAAGACAAAATCCTCTTTGTCGATCTGACCTTTGTGCCCCTGCTCGAGGCACTTGCACCAAAATTACCAAGTATCAAAAAATACATCATCCTGACCGATGAAACACACATGCCCAGTACCAACCTACCGAACGCAATCGCTTATGAGGCCTGGTTATCTGCCTACGATGCAGATTTTGCCTGGGCGTCACTTGACGAAAATACGGCGGCAGGCCTTTGTTATACCTCGGGTACTACTGGCGACCCGAAAGGTGTGCTTTACTCTCACCGCTCCAATGTACTGCATGGTCTTATGGCCAACCAGCCTGACGTTTTTGGACTGACATCCAAACACATCGTTCTGCCTATTGTGCCCCTGTTTCACGCAAATGCCTGGGCTCTGACATTCGCTGCACCTGCAGCAGGTGCCTGCATGGTCATGCCCGGGGCCGGTATGGACGGCAAGAGTGTCTACGAGTTACTGGACACTGAAAAAGTCAATGCTTCTGCTGCCGTGCCAACGGTCTGGCTCGGTCTGCTACAACATCTTGAAGAGAATGACTTAAAGCTGCCATATCTTGACCTGGTAGCGATCGGTGGTGCTGCCTGCCCACGCATGATGATGGAGGTACTGCAGAGCAAATACGATGTTGAAGTCCTCCATGCCTGGGGTATGACTGAAATGTCACCTATTGGTACCACCGGCAAACTGAAATATTCAAAAGATCCCCTGCCGTTTGAAGATGAAATCAATCTCAAACTTAAACAGGGCCGTACCCCCTACCTGGTCGAAATGAAGATTGTCGATGATGATGGCAATGACCTTCCACGCGATGGTAAAACTTCCGGACATCTGCTGGTGAGAGGCCCGTCCATTTCCAGTGCATATTACAAGCACGATGCCATTATCCTGGACGAAGACAACTGGTTTGATACCGGTGATATTGCAAACATCGATGCCGATGGCTATATGCAAATTACCGATCGCGATAAAGACGTCATCAAGTCCGGTGGCGAGTGGATTTCTTCAATTGAAATTGAGAATACGGCAATTGGCTGTGAAGGTGTAGCCGAAGCTGCCGTAATTGGTATCGCCCATCCCAAATGGACCGAACGGCCTTTGCTGATTATTGTACGTAAACCCGGATCAGAAGTGACCGCTGAAGAAGTTCTGGCCTATCTTGAAGGCAAAATAGCCAATTGGTGGATGCCGGAAGCCGTCGAGATTGTTGATGAAATACCACACACGGCGACGGGCAAGATACAGAAAATGGCATTACGTGAAAAATTTGGTGGGTATCAATTCTAGCAAATGATGGAGGACACACACATCCTTCTCCGGCTTCACCAGGTTCTGCAAAGAATCCACCCAAACCGAGCCGGGATATGTGTACCTGCCCTCTGAGACCTTAAAAAACAGGGATGTTTTTTACAGAGCCTACAGGGACGTACTTGTGGCGTGTCTCAGAGGGCAGGTACACGTGTCGCGGCGTTCTTTGGCACGGAACTTAAAGAATCCACGAGGGATTCGCCGGGTGCCGGGTACTCCTCCTGAGGCACGCTTCAAGCCCATCCCTGGGTCGCTCGGGCGCCGACGTCCTCGGCAATTGCTCCTGCATGGCTCTACCTCCTGCGTCCATGCAGTCGTGTCGGCTCACGGCCTCAGGAGGAATACCCAACACCCGCCGAATTGTGCGAGCATTTCAGTGTGTGCCTTCAACACTTTGCTAAGAGCCCACTCTCGCACTTTCATGGACTACTTCTTATACTTGAGTGATTCTTACACGGGAGATACCTCATGCGTCGATTTTTGATCATCCTTCTAAGTCTCTCATTTACGCTGGTTGGCTGTAGCACCAACCCGGTTACCGGTGAGAAAAATTTCATACTCCCCAATCTTGATGAAAACTGGGAGCGCGAGGTGGGTCAGCAAATGTATGCCCCGATGCGTCAGTCCCAGGGCGGGGATTACATACTCGATCCGGCCCTCACTGATTATGTTGAGGGTGTGGGCGATCGCCTCGCCGCACAGGCCAGTCGTGAATTTTCT
>CBDTVF010000159.1:0-7283 GCA_965363775.1 uncultured Gammaproteobacteria bacterium | reverse complement strand
CCCTTCGGGAATTTCAAACAACAACATACCGCCGCCAAGCTGGGCATGACTGTCAAAATTGCCACCCTCAAACTCAAACGTCGCCCAGTTATCCAAGCTGTTTCCGTCAAACAGAACAGTAGAAACCGCGCCCCCTGTATCATCCGCGCCCTTCGCAACGGACGCCTCACCCAAAGGGGATTGATCCGGGCTAGAAAGCTCGATCAGATCAACCACCATTTCATTAGGCTGCTTGATCGTAAGATCTACGAGAAGGTGATCTTTGACCTCAATAAAACCAAAGTCAGTCTGGCCGCTGGCCGCAAAGAAATTGTCATAGAGTGGATAGAAATAATCGTCCGTCGCACCGCGCAGGTCATATTTGAACTGCACTCCGTAAACTGGGTGGGCTTGGGCGCCGCATTCGGCGCGAAACTCAACCGCGACATCGGCCTGCGCCAGTGCGCGACGATCCGGGCCATCCCACCCGTCTAGAGGCAGCAGAACGCACCCCCCGTCAAAGCGTTTGTTCAGCTCAGTCAACCATTCCTGACCCGGTAGTGGTGCACCGCCAGGCGGGGTGGTTTGGGTAACCTCAGTTGGTGCTGGCATTCCAGTCCCATCAAAGGATGCAGCTGATGACAGTTTGACTTTCACTGGACGCCCTTCAACGCTGAAGTTTTGAAGCAAGCGCCCGAACATCGCTTCATGCTCAGAAAGCGAAACATCATGGCCGATTAGCTGAAACAGCAGCTGCTCGCCCTCGTCATTCGGTTTCAGAAAGGCCAGCTCCAAAAAACGAACGTTTTCAGGACCAACGTGAAGGAACAATGCGTCCTGTCCGGCCAGGGTCAGCTTTTGGTGCCGGACAACATCAAATCCACCAAGCAGGGGTTCATCGGGAAACCACCAGCGTACCCATAATTCAAACCGTTTGTCCGAGCTTTGAAAATCATACTCCCGATCGCGTTTACGCATGGTTTCCGTCCAATCGGACGGCACAGAAAAACTGGCTGTGCGCAACTCATATTGCGTCACTTCTTCACTGTGCAGAACACCGGGAAACAGGCTGAGGCTCAGAAAGATCGCCAAAGCGACGGTAAATGCACTTAGTCGACTGATCATTGCTTTTCTCCAATCTTTTTGGCGCAGATAGACAACGCGACGGTCAGGGGCTGGCACGTTTTGAAAACACGCGGGGGCCCTATTTTGTTTTCGCGACCGTTGCGCGTTTGCGCAGCGCTGACAGGAAGTCCTCTACCGGGTTTTTACTTGTGTCGGACTGTCCTTTGGCACCGCATCCAGTCCAGATTTCAGTCTTGCGCGGCAGCGGATGCCGCGTGCAGCCATAGCCCGCGACAATGCACGGATCACCGGGTTGCTGGCAGGAATACCGGACGTCATATTTCCCGATAGTGTCTGCCTCATAAAACTGCGATGCACTTGGACTTCCGTACCCGGCAGAGCGGCACAAACAGTTCAAAAAATCTTGCGAGGGCTCTACGCTCAACTCCTTGAGCGTGCTCAGCAACCGATCATGCGGCAGTCGCGTCAGCAGGCACAAGACATCGCCCTTGTCGCAGTGAACGGCCTTTGGGGCGATGCCCTTTTTACGGATAGACTCGCATTGCTGTCGCGCGATCGGCACGCTGTAGCGAGAAACAGAATCCTGCTGCACCTTGGCTTTCGCAATGCGCTGTAATGCGTCGGACATTTCACGCTCGCGCAAGGCCAATGACGCAAGAATATCCGCCTGACGCTTGTCGAGAGCCGCCTTTTTCCCGTTGGTTAGTTTCAGCTCCGCCCTGTTGACGTCATTTTTGTAAGTCTTGTCCTCAAGGTAGACAGCGGAGTTTTTGGCCTTAACACGCGCGGCATCCATTTCGTTCTCGTACGCGATTTTCAACTTCAAAATTGCATCACTGCTGGCTATTTCTGCCGCGTTCACAGCACGTTCTGCTATTTGATTAATCTCAGCGGCCCTCGCCATTTGCCGCTGAATCTTCTCCTGCATCAGACCTTGAGCGCGGACAATCTGGTTCTCGTCCCAAGAACCCTGAATGCTCTGGTGAACAATCTCCTGCACCCAAGCCTCGTGCCGTGCCGCCGCTGCGCGTACGTTGTGGTCAACCAGCGCATCATATGTACTGAACAGATTGCTGGCGATGCCCAGCCCCTCGACACTTGCAGCGAGCGTGGTGTTTCCCAGCAGTTTCAAAGCTGAGTCTGAGCCTGCATATATATCCGGAACAACCCAAATATTGAGGATCTCTTCGGTGAGTCCGGTCTCATATATCTCAGACAAGCCCTCCTCGAGGCTCGACTCGTGAAGATGCGCATCCAGAAAAACCGCAATCTCAACCGAGCGAAGGCAATCGTCGGTCTGACCCTTCAATAGCTTATCCAGCTCATGAACTGTCTGATCCGGATAACTGCGCATATCCGCATTTTCAGGCATAACGTAGCCAAGTGGGCGGGATGACATCAACACCCCGCGAATTCTTGCGCGGGCGTCATCTGCGGCCGCGGCGGCCAGTATCGGTGTTGGTAGGGCAATGGTGCCAATCGTCAGGACCGCGACACAGCAGATTGCCGTTCGCGAAATCCTAACGATCAAAGCCTGAGTTTGGCTGAAAATAGATGTAAGGGAAGGAATATACATGTCAGTTTCCTTTTCTAGAAACATCCGGAGAAGTGTACTGCGATCACAAGCACAGCGACACCCACATCTCATCAAATCCCCTACACAACCCGGCACTTCTTGACTCAGGTCAATTCGGTGAAGACCCGCATTGTGTAGTCTTCATCTGCCGCCCTGAATGGTACCCAATCTTTTGCACCCCCCCGCAAGATTGAGTAACAACAAGGCGGCTTTTTATTACACGGCCAATTGCCGCACTAATCGATTGGTCCGGAAAAAGTATCGCAAGTAGCGATGTCACCTGACTCAAACCCTCTTCTGAACCACTTGACACGTTGTGCAGATGAGCCATGGGTAAAACTGTCCGGTACAACACCGCGCCCCGATTCCCTTTGTAAACGGTCGTCACCGATTGCAGTTGCCGCAGTCAACGCCTCTTCCAGGTCACCCGGATCCAATCTCTGGCGTTCGGTATTGTAAGCATGTCCCCAAAGGCCGGCAAAACAATCCGCCTGTAACTCCTGCCTCACTGACAATGCATTGCCCTGCGCAGTGCTTTTACCCCGTTTAGCCTGACGTACCTGGTCACTGATACCCAACAAGGTCTGCACGTGATGACCAACCTCGTGAGCAATGACATAAGCCTGGGCAAAGTCGCCAGGCGCACCATGACGTTGGCTCAAATCCCTGAAAAATGACAGATCGAGGTATAACTGTTGATCTCCCGGGCAATAAAACGGACCAACTGCTGACGAAGCCATACCACAGGCGGAATTTACCCCACCGCTGAACAATATCAACTTTGGATCCTTGTACGTGGCACCCTGCTCTTGGAATATTACCCGCCAGGTATCCTCAGTATCTGCCAATACAGCCGATACAAAGTCGCCCATCTCCTTTTCCTCGGCAGTTAATTCTCGAGGCTCACTGGTAGTCGTGGCCCCGCCTCCACCCAACAGCATAGGCAAAAGATCTATCCCCATCATTCTGCTACCGAAAAAAACCACGACACCAATCAACAACATGATACGACCGGTTTTTGTCTTCACCAGCATCGGGATAAAGCTCAACAAACCCGAGCCCGAGCGTGCGGTGTTATATCCGCTGCTTTGTCCCCTTCTGTCCTCAACATTTTTGCTTTGTCTGCCGCCTTTCCAACGCATGTTCTTTCCCTAAAATCGGTAATTCATTCTTGTGTAGTGTACTCACTATCCTACGTTATAGGGTTGACACTACACTCGTGCCACCAGAAGAACTGGTAAGCTGTGCCAGATCATTCTACTCTTGATTTATTGTAAACCACATTCAGGCACCAAGCAGGGATATAGCAAAATGAACGAAGGCATTCTCATCGGAGGCAGCGATGCCGGACAGATTTTTCTCAACCCCCGATATGCCAACCGACACGGCCTGGTGGCCGGGGCAACGGGCACTGGCAAAGACTGTCACCCTGCAGTGCCTGGCAGAAGGCTTTTCAGATCTTGGTATACCGGTGTTTCTGGCCGATGTGAAAGGCGATGTCTCCGGTATCAGCCAAGCTGGCAAGCCGCATAAAAAAATTGATGAGCGTATTGAAAAAATCGGTATTGAGAACTACAGCCAACGCGGCTATCCGGTGGCCTTTTGGGATGTGTTCGGCAACCAGGGTACACCGGTACGCTCAACCATATCCGAGATGGGCCCACAACTCATTTCCCGTCTGCTGGACCTGAATGAAACACAGGAGAGCATCCTCACGCTGGTATTTGAGTTCTGCGACGACGAAGGCATGTTGCTTGTCGATCTGAATGACCTGCGTACCACCCTTGAATATCTTGGCACCCATGGCAAAGACCTGGGTGTGGGCTTCGGCGTTTCCAAAGCCTCCGTCAATGCCATCTTGCGTCGCCTGTTGATGCTGGAGCGCGAGGGCGGCGATCAGTTTTTTGGCGAACCGGCTTTGCAACTTGAGGATTTCATGCAGACCAGTCGTGATGGCCGTGGCATGATCAATATCCTGGCAGCCGACATGCTGATTCGCAGCCAGAGAGTTTACGCCACTTTTCTATTGTGGCTGTTATCGGAATTATTCGAAAACCTACCTGAGCTCGGTGACCCCGAGCAACCGGTGCTGGTGTTCTTTTTTGATGAAGCACACCTGTTATTCAAGGACGCCCCGAAAGCGTTGTTGAATAAAATCGAACAGGTTGTCCGGTTGATCCGATCCAAGGGCGTGGGTATCTATTTTGTCACCCAAAGCCCCGGCGATATTCCCGACAGTGTATTGAGCCAGTTGGGCAACCGCATACAACATGCGTTGCGTGCCTATACACCCAAGGAACAGAAAGTAGTGAAAGTCGCGGCCCAGTCTTTCCGGGTCAACCCGGAGTTGGATACCATTACCACGATAACCCAGATGGGTATCGGAGAAGCATTGGTGTCGACACTACAGGACAAGGGCGTTCCGGCGGTCGTTCAACGGGTGCTGGTACGTCCGCCTCATTCACGGATGGGTATGGCCACCGAGACTGAGCGAAAGGCCATCATGGACAAAGACCGCAATATGAAACGCTACGGCAAAGCCATTGATCCACGCTCAGCCCACGAAGTGTTACAGGAACGCACGCTTGCCAACCTGAAAAAACGTGAGCAGGCCGACAAGGCAAAACGTGCCAGCAAACCGAAAGCACGCGGCAGCAATCGCCAAAGTGCCACCGAGGCCTTTATCAAGAGTATGGCCCGTAGTCTCGGCACTGCTGCAGGCAGTAGTGCTGGCAGAAAGTTCTTTCGTGGCCTTTTGGGCTCGTTACTTAAATAGCGTGTTGGCTTTAAGCCGGCGACTGCCTGGCAATGTAATTCCAGTGCAGCATGTCGTCAGGGGCAGATTTCTCGCTACCACGGCCCGCATCGCGTCACGGGCATTGTCCAACTGCCCTGACAGGACAAAAATCTGAATTGAATAACTCGAACAGTCTTAAACGCAGAAAAACCGGATTATTCGTTAACCTGACCGCCAAACTTACCCATAAACTGCCGGTAGTAACGCAGTTCCGCGATAGATTCACGTATATCGGAGAGGGCTTCGTGGCGGTTTTCTTTGTAGTAATCTTTCGACTCACCGGGCATCCAGTGCTCGGCAAGTAGCTTGAGGGTACTGACATCCAGGTTACGGTAATGAAACCAGCTTTCCAGTTCCGGCATCAAACGGTGCAAAAACCGGCGATCCTGGCAAATGCTGTTGCCGCACATCGGTGACCTGCCCTTCTTAACCCATTCTTCTAAAAATTGGATATTGGCAGATTCTGCCGCCCCCATATCGTAAGGACTGTGCACGACCCGCTGCCAGAGACCGGAATCCGTGTGGTGGCTTCGATTCCAGTCATCCATTGTTTTCAAGACTGATTCATCTTGCCGGACAGCACATACCGGACCTTCAGCGAGTACATTCAGCTCACCATCGGTAATGATCGTGGCTATCTCGAGAATCGTGTCGTTCACAGTATCCAACCCGGTCATTTCCAGGTCGATCCAGATCAGTCGCTTGTTTTTATCATCTGCCATAGGGACGTCTTTCAGAGGTTTTGCGAACTATACCGACCAATGCATCATTACGCCATGTCCAATTTGTCTTTGGCAGGTACAATAGACGAATGTATCGTACTGAAACCACCCGTTGAAACAGCGCAAGGTAACAGGCACACCTCTGTCAGAAACCCTGGTTCTGGTGTCCTATGGCAGCCAGGGTGTTGTGCTCTTGCCTGACGGTGAACGTAAACGCTGCAAATACCGTCGAGGGGTTGGAAGACCCTATTGTGGTGACCGGGTTATGGTTGCTCAAGCAGATGAAAGCTCCCTGGTGGTTGAAAGTATCAAGCCACGTAAGAACTATTTTGTACGGGCAGATGAACGTCAGCGCCAGCATATCATTGCCGCGAATCTCGACCAGGTTCTGATTGTTGTCGCAGCGAAGCCTCTCCCCTCGCGTGACCTGCTGCAGCGCTACCTGCTGGCAGTGCATAGTCTTGGGATCGAACCGGTCATCGTCTTGAATAAAACCGACCTGAAGGTAGCGGCAGGTGAAACTGCCGCAGGTGCCAATGTACTGGCCCATATGCCGGAATACGAAGCACTTGGTTACACCGTCATCCGTACCTCCTGCAAGAGCGAACCCGGCATAACCGGCCTGCGATCCATACTCAAAGACCGCACCAGTATCCTGGTCGGACAGTCCGGTGTCGGCAAATCATCATTGATCAATCAATTATTGCCCGACCTGCATATCCAGACCGGTGCCCTGTCCGAGGCAACCGGTAAAGGCACGCATACCACGACTTCCACGATGCTCTACCACTTAACAGGTGGCGGCAATCTGATCGATTCACCGGGTGTGTGGGAATACGGTATCTGGAAACTTGAACAATATGAACTGGCAGCAGGCTTCAGAGAATTCGAAGACTGGCTTGGCCAATGCCGTTTCAACAATTGTGTACATGCCACAGAGCCTGATTGTGCCATCAAACAGGCGGTCGCAGATGGGCAAATCCGCGACTGGCGTTATCAATCCTATTTACGCCTGTTGAAACAAAACGCATAAATTTACAATATACAGTAAACCGTAAGGTGCGTAATTTGTTACGCACGAAATTTGGCTTGAAACCACACGTACAAGGGTGCGTAATTCGTT
>CBDTVF010000158.1:0-7321 GCA_965363775.1 uncultured Gammaproteobacteria bacterium | reverse complement strand
TTTGCCATTGGCGACACAAATTTCAAATATGAAAAAATCCGGAAAACGCTACAAATTGTCGGGCTGGGTCAGAACGTATTGGGACGCTATCCGCATCAATTCTCCAGCGGGCAGCAGCAACGCATTGCTATCGCAAGAGCATTGGTCACAGATCCTGAACTGGTTATTGCGGATGAAGCTGTTTCCTCACTGGATGTCTCCATACAGGCACAAATCCTGCAATTGATTCAGAACCTGCAATCCGAACACGGTATAACTTTCCTGTTTATTTCGCATGATCTGGCTGTAATCCGGCAAATAGCAGATGAGGTCGCGGTCATGTACCGGGGGCAATTGCTGGAGCAATCAACGGCAAATACATTTTTCAGCAATCCAGCTCACCCTTTCAGCAAATTTTTGCTGTCTTTCACAAACAACGAGATCCCGTTACGTTCGGCAAGTGAACATTGGAGCCTGGAGCGCGGACGACTAATGAGTGACTACAATCATTCATGCGTATTTGCCAGCCTGTGCCCGGATAAAATGCCGGTTTGCGAACGACTCGATCCCGTCAGTCATACTGTTCAGCACAAAAACCAACACGCTTTGGAGCAACATTGCGTAAAATGTCACCTTTATGATGAAGCAGAAACCAATGAAACCTGACAAAAGCAACTACAGAAAACACTTGGGATTAGGACTGATATTTCTGGCGGTAGTGCTTTCTGCTGCCTGCGGATCAAAACTCATACGCGGCGCCGCACCGATGGTCCGCATGACTGAATTGAGTCATCAGGACGACAAAATCACCTTGCAGATAAGCATGCGCAACCCCAACGGTGTAGCACTGGATATCCAGACGATTAATTTCAGTCTGTCTGCGAGCGACGACGAGTTGTTTGCCTACAAGGGTCCGATTGACACCAATATAGTCACCAATGGCACCGAAACCTGGTCGCTGGAGGTTGAAGAAAGCGAAAACAGTAGAACACTGCTGGATAAATTGCAGAATGGTGACGTCAAGAGCCTGCCTTATTCGTTGAAGGGTTCAGTCTCTACCCGGGAAGAGGGTATCCTGTACTTTGAGCATGAAGGTCATATCTACCCCCTTCCGGGACGTCCGGGACATTTTCGCTGATCCATTTATACGTTACACCACACTTACATCTAAACCAAATCACTGACTCAATGAGTTTGACCCTCGCCAGTGTGGCAGTTAGTCTGTAAGCAGAATCACACCCGGCAGGAGTTGGCCATGTCTTTACATATCAGTTTTAAGCTAAGCCAGTCCGATCTGGAATACTTTGGTGAAGTTATACAGCGTGCACGTGATAAAACCGTGGATACTACCCAGGAGCAAATCATCGAAAGCGCTGAGCAGTTGCTGGCAGAGGTTAACCGCTCTGACGCGACAGATTTTATCCGTGACCACATGAACCAGATGGAGACGTTGATCGGCATGCTTGTTGACAAGGGCTGGGGCCTCATTGAAGACGACCGTGAACGCGTGCTTGGCGCCTTGTCCTATTTTGCGGACCCGGAAGACCTGATACCCGATGATATTCCGGGTCTTGGTTTTCTTGACGACGCCATCATGATCGATATCGTTTGTAAAGAACTTGAACACGAAATCCAGGCTTACAATGAATTTGTGGTATTCCGCGCTACCGAATCAGATCGCCGTGGAGATGATGCGCCTGATTTGAAGAGGTCTGACTGGCTGGAGGAGCGTCGCCAGCAACTCCATTCACGTATGCGCCGCAGACGTAAAGGCTATAGTAGCGGCAAACAAAGCAAATCACCTTTTTCTTTGTTCTGATCTGTTTTATTGATTTAGCTTCATCGGCACATGCGGGATTCCGTCTTCCAGAAATTCGTCCCCGCTAAGCCGGAAACCCAAAGACTTGTAGAAGCCCTGCAGATAGGTCTGTGCAGTCAAACAGATACCAGATGACGGGTAATTACAGCGTGCCTCTTCAATCGCCTTTTGCATCATCAACCTGGCCATACCACGTTTGCGCCAACCTGACGACACTGCAACACGACCAATCCTGACAGGAGCCTCCCTTTCCACGGGTGGCAGCAAGCGCAAACACGCGACAACTTCCTCGTTTTGTATCGCCAACAAATGCTCTGCAATTTTGTCCAGGCCGTCCAGCTCCTGATATATACAGCTCTGTTCAACTACGAATATGGCCTCCCTCAGGGCGAGCATGTCGTATAACAAAACCGGCTCCATCTGTTCCAGCTCTAACCAACACCACCGCAGGTTCGGAAACACCGGTTCTTGTTGTTTTGCGCTTTTCATATCTGGATTATCACTTACAATGAGCTTTCATACAGGAATGATTAAAGGATACCAAACAAAATGGCGTCAATCCGGCACCACCATATTCTGGTTGGCATAGAAACCGATCCAACCCGCTATCACGGCGAAAGCGCCAGTCGGCCGGCCTTGCTGGATCGGGCCGCCGCAGAACAGGTTTTGGCCCATGTAGCAGCCGATCTGAGTAGCATGTTTCCAACTATCAGCCACTGCACACTAACCATGGCGGGCGCTCTTTTTGATCAAACCCAGGTGTTACGCCCTCATCTACCGGTCTACAAAGCACTGGAAACGTTGCAACAATCCGGTAACCCCGGCAGCGATTTCCAGCCAAGACTGTTGAGTATTGGCGCCAGCGCGGGGCACATGCCACTCGAGGATTTGCAGCCGTTCGATAACATCCCGCTTGGCTTGTTACAAATTCTACCGCTAGTACTCACCGGGCCTGCAGAGTACGTGGGTGACATCGCTACAGAAATGGAACACCGTTTTCTCGAACAAGGTCAACTTTCAGCTCATTCAGCAAAAAGCCTGGAGTCGCAATTTCAAGTATCTGTCAACCACGCCAGATTTATGACCATCACTGATCTGAATGCCCTGCTGCGCTTGCAGTTGGAACATTATGGATTTCTGCCTCTCTGGGAGTTACTGGATGTGGCCATGACCCCGCCTTCAGGTACGCTGGAGGTCCGTACGCCCGAAGGACCCGGTTTCAAATGGCAGGATGGTGCCGTGCACAGTTTTATTGAGTCGTTTGACTGGTGGGCCCAATATGGTGGAGGCGCTGATAAACCGGCCCTCGACCAGCATTTACAATCTGCCTACACCGATTGGACACGTACGTACCGCCGCTATCTGACCATGCTCTCGGCTCACGGTGTAAAAGTCTGCCAACACCTGCCTGGACTGGAAGATACCGAGCTCAAAGACTCGTTTTTTATGGAAGAATCCACCGTCACACCAAAGCCAAACTCGGCACCGGTTACCGAACACAGCGCTGATGACCTCGGCATTGTAGCGGTGACAGTAGTCAGCGGAATCCGTCAGATAAACTTCTATCCCTTGCTGGCCAGTGGCCTCAATGACCTGCACCAATTCATCCATGAACAGGGTTACGGTGGAGATGTGGCATACCCTGGCCGCATTTGTTACGACGAAAATAGCCGCCAGCTCGTAGCAGACACACTGCCCCGTTAATGTCCGATTACCATAGCAATGACCTGTGTTTTGTCGCAGATTCCACCGTTCACGGTCGTGGTTTGTTCGCACGTAATAAAATTTCTGCGAACACCTGGATCGGCCACTACGATGGACCACAGACGTCAGAAAATGGCATGCACGTGTTATGGGTAGACGAAGGGGAAGACGGTGATAATGCTGAAGAAAGATGGGTCGGATATGACGGCGACAATGAACTTCGTTTTATGAATCACGCGAAAAATCCCAATGCTGAAATGGACGGTCTGGATTTATATGCCTGCCGTGACATCAACGCAGGGGAAGAAATCACCATTGATTATGGTGAAGAATTCGAAAGCGCTGACTAACCCACAAATTGCACCAGTCGGCATCATCCGGGAGAAGGTGAGACCGGGAGAAGGTGAGACCGGGAACCGGTCGAGAGGCTGGCCTGGGCTATACTGGCGCAATTTGTGGGCTAATGAAGCTTGATACTCAGTTTCCGGCACCCCATGTTAAGCCTCAACTGAAATTTT
Source organism: uncultured Gammaproteobacteria bacterium (assembly GCA_965363775.1). Lineage (GTDB taxonomy): Bacteria > Pseudomonadota > Gammaproteobacteria > Xanthomonadales > SZUA-36 > SZUA-36. The sequence goes on along the minus strand of CBDTVF010000158.1, from coordinate 3,301 downwards.
TATTATTTGAAAATACTGGAACCCTGAGCCATGACCCTTAAAGACAGCACCCGAGAAAAAATTGAAGACCTGATTCAGCAGAACCGCGTTGTTTTGTTCATGAAGGGTACACCCAAAGCACCCCAGTGCGGTTTTTCATCCAAGACCGTGGGTTTGCTGGATTCTGTCCTCGATAACTATAAGAGTGTCGATGTGCTGGAAGATCAGGAGGTCCGTGAAGGCATCAAGGTCTATGGCGACTGGCCAACTATTCCACAACTGTACATAGACGGCGAACTGGTGGGTGGTTGTGACATCGTCACCGCCATGTTTAACAACTGTGAATTACATGAAATGCTGGGTGTCGAGGCCCCGGATCGCACACCACCCGAAGTAACAATCACCGATGCTGCTGCAGAGAAAATTCTCGAGGCCATGGAAGGTCATGAAGGCATTGGTCTTCACTTCGCAGTGGATGCCGGTTGGCAGTCACAATTCAACCTGGCACCGGCCGAGGGACACGAACTCAAGATCGAAACCAAAGGGATTACCATGTTATTCGACCTGGCTTCCGCTCAACGGGCGCAGGGCGCAGTCATCGACTGGGTTGAATCGATGCAGGGTGCCGGCCTGACTATCAACTTGCCACAGGCGCCTGAGCCGGTGAAGCAAATGAGTGTCAGCGAGCTTAAAAACGGCCTCGACGATAACTCCGTGATACTGATTGACGTGCGTGGCAGCGAGGAACAGGCCTTGGCTTCACTTGATGCTGCCAAACCGATGAATAGTGAAACCATGCAGCTAATGGAAGCCTTACCGAAAGATACAGCGCTGGCTTTCATTTGCCATATTGGCAACCGCAGCCAGGTAGCAGCCGAGCATTTCCGTAAACAGGGATTCACCAATGTCAACAATGTGGTCGGCGGAATCGACGCCTGGTCAAAAGAGGTAGACTCATCAGTGCCTGAATACGGCGGTTTCAAATAAACAATCCATTCGCGCATTCTTAAAATAACGAACCGCACTCGTAGGGTGGGTAACTTGTTACCCACGTTTTGAAAACGTAATGGATCGAGCTCGTGCGTAACAAGTTACGCACCCTACGGGTTATTTTTGAATAATCGGATTGTTGTTGCCAGCCAGCTTACGCATAATACCAGTTGAAACCGCATTCGTTTTTGGTGCTGTTGACCATTTGGGATTAAAATGACAAACACACACACACTGTTATCATCAGGGGACCATTCAGCTTGAAACCGGGGCTAACAGGTATTACCAGAATCTTGGCAGCGTCAAAAAATTCGTTAAATGGCATTCAAGATGCCTGGAAGTATGAATCGGCTTTCAGACAGGATTCCATTCTGTCTATCGTGTTATTGATATTATCATTTGGATTGGCACAAACACTGCTTGAGTGGTTAATGCTAATCATCCCGCTGTTCCTGTTGATCATTGTTGAATTACTCAACAGTGCAATCGAAAATACAGTTGACCGCTTCGGCGGAGAACGGCATATTCTATCCGGCAGGGCCAAGGATATAGCCTCATCAGCGGTCATGTTCTGCCTGATTTTAATCGCCGTCGTGTGGCTGAGCATGACCTGGAGTAGATACTTTGCATAATCACCTTCTTAAAACCTTAGCGCTGGCAACCACGGTATTGATCCTTTTAAGCAGTTGTACGCCTACATCGGATGAAGTTGTCATAATCGAACCGGAGAAAGCCATCGAATCCGATCAATGTATCGTCGTGCCACCCAAAGAGCCGATTGCCTGCACCATGCAGTATGATCCGGTTTGTGGCTGCGATGGTAAAACATACCCGAATGCGTGCGGTGCACGTGGTGCCGGCGTACCTCGCAGTACACCGGGTGCGTGTGAGAAAAATCCGCTTCAATAAGGAACAAAAATCATGAAGATAATTCTGCGCTCAGTACTTTTTCTTGGCCTGGCAGTCCTTCTTTCAGGCTGTCCACAAACCAAGGAAGAAAAAGGCCTTACTGAAACTTTGCAGCAATATGAAACCATCATTCGCTGGGCGCAATGGGATGCCGCAACTGACTTTGTTTCTCCCGAATACCTCAAAGACAATCCCATCACCAGGCTTGATCTGGACAGGTTAAGACTGTTCAAGGTCACTCAGTACACTATCCGCTCATCCGCTCCTGTTGATGGAGGAAATGGACTCCTCCAGGTGGCTGAAATACGTATGTTCAACAAGAATCAGGCACGCGAGCGCACTATCATCGATGAGCAATACTGGAAATACAACGAACTGACCGAACGCTGGCAACTGCACTCCGGCTTACCGGACCCAACCCAAAGGCGCTGATCCGCAACGGCACTAAATGCCACACAGGCAATGGGCCGCAACAGTAAACTTACCCTGCCGGGAAACAATAAACTGCAAATCATTCAACATGACCTGCAGCCAGGGAACAGGAAGGCTGACGGGTGTTGAGACAGACAAATTCAATCTTGAAACGGCACCAGCCATGAAGTCTGTGAGAAACTCGTCCAGTGTCGACTTTTCGGGCTCTATCCATTCAATTTGATAGCTGTCGCCCAGACCGGCAATACGCGCACTGGCTTCGATGGCATCCTGAAAAGTCCCGTTCCTGTCAACCAGGCCACGTTCAGCAGCCTGTTCACCACTCCAGACCCGGCCTTGTGCAATTTCATCAACTTCTTCGTAAGACTTACCACGTGACACGCTGACAAGGTTGATAAACTGCCGGTATATCCTTTCGGTACTCGATTGAAATACACGTTTGACACCCGAATCCAGCGGCATGTCGATTCTGAGCTTGCCTGCCATTTCCGTGGTTCCAAAACCATCAGTATGAACACCGACTTTATCGAGTGTGGCGGCGAACGTAGGCAACATGCCAAACACGCCAATTGAGCCGGTAATCGTCGACGGACTTGCCCAGACCTCATCCGCAGCCATGGCCATCCAGTAACCGCCTGATGCAGCAACATTGCCCATTGATATCACCACCGTCTTACCAGCATCCCTTAGCTGCTGAAGTTCCAGGCGCAATACCTCCGAAGCATATGCATCACCGCCCGGGCTATTAATACGCACAACAACTGCAGCAATTTTTTCATCACGGGCTACACGACGCAATTGCTCTGCAGTAGATATGGAGCCAATCCGTCCAGCGGGATGGCGCCCGCTGACGATCTCACCTTCAGCAACCACGATGGCGATACGTTTCGAACCGCTTTGCTTGAGTAATGGCTGGGTGATGTGCAGGTAATCTTGCATACCAACCGCACGGTAGCCGTCACCTGCCTGGTTGGGCGCACCCCGCCTTGCC
>CBDTVF010000157.1:0-7351 GCA_965363775.1 uncultured Gammaproteobacteria bacterium | reverse complement strand
AGATGGCTCGTATACAACTGGAACCGGCCTATGTTTTACATAGCCGTCCTTTTCGTGAAACCAGCCTTATCGTGGAGGCTTTTACGCGTGAATACGGCCGTATTGCCGTGGTTGCGAGAGGGGCGAAGTCAGACAGGTCACGTTGGCGAAATGTGCTTCAGCCTTTCCGGCCATTGTTGCTGAGTTGGAACCAGAAAAGTGATCTGGGTACGCTGACAGCTGCGGACCAGGTGGCATCACCACCCGCCTTGCAGGGCCAGAGCCTGTATTGCGGTATGTACCTGAATGAACTGCTGGTGCGTTTGTTGCATCGGGGTGACCCGCACATCGAAGTGTTCGAACGTTACCGATATGTGCTTTCTGAACTGGCTTCGGAATTACCACCCCAGCCGCTTTTGAGGGTGTTTGAGAAACACCTGTTGGAAGCCATCGGTTATGCGATGCTACTGGATCGGGAATGTAAGAGTGGTGCAGATGTACTGCCGCAAAACTGGTATGACTACAGACCGGACAGAGGACCGGTGTTGTCTGCCGGGCCTGGTAAAAACCGAGTTTCCGGTGCAGCGCTACTTGCACTACATGCTGAAAATCTGCAATCCGCGAATTTACCTGAATTACGAATGTTGATGCGGAGCGTGATCGGCTATCATCTGGGTGGTAAACCTTTGGCAAGTTTGTCCTTGTTTACCAACTGATTTCGTTATTTCAAAAAAGAGGTTTATTGTTATGCGTACCGGAAAACTATTGTTGGGTGTCAATATCGACCATGTTGCAACCATCCGGCAGGCACGTGGTGCCAGTTACCCCAGTGTGCTGGAAGCAGCCAGGGTGGCCGAGAACGCCGGTGCCGATGCGATCACTGTCCATTTACGTGAGGATCGCCGTCATATACAGGATCAGGAAGTGGTGGCACTGTGCAAGCAGATCAGAACCCGCGTCAATCTTGAAATGGCAGTCACCGATGAAATGTTGGCAATCGCCGTTCTCAATCAACCGGCAGATGTTTGCCTGGTACCGGAAAAGCGGGAAGAATTGACCACCGAGGGCGGTCTGGATGTTTTAGCCCATTATGACGCGGTCAAATATGCCTGCAAACATCTTGCTGAAGCGGGTATCAGGGTTTCCCTGTTTATTGACCCAGATGCTGCCCAACTGGATGCGGCAGTGGCATGCGGTGCGCCCGTTGTTGAATTACACACTGGCAGTTACGCCGATGCAGAGAAAGCGAGTGTCGAATCGGAGTATCAGCGCATTGTAACCGCGGCTGAATATGGTGAGTCGATTGGACTGCAGATCAACGCAGGTCATGGTCTGCATTATCAGAATGTAAAACCTGTTGTCAGGATTCCGCAGTTGATTGAGCTGAATATTGGCCATTCCATCGTTGCCCAGGCGCTATTTACCGGTCTGGACAAGGCGGTGCGGGACATGCATGAGTTAATGAAATAAACATTAAAAACAATATATTAAGGAGTTAACTTAATGTTGTTTATTAGGATATTTTGCAATGGGGCGTAGCCGAAAAAGACTATCCGACCAACCGTTTGAACTGGATATCGTAACCCTCGACGCCAAAGGTCTGGGTATGGCAGTGCATGGAGAGAAGAACCTGCATGTGTATGACGCATTGCCCAATGAAAAAGTCATTGCGCGTTATCTTTTTGGTCGCACTCAAAGGGGTAAGGCTGAGACGCTGGAAGTATTGGAGCCATCCGCCGACAGGGTAGAAGCCAGATGTCCGCATTTTGGTGTATGTGGTGCCTGCAGTCTTCAGCACCTGTCGTTGGACGCCCAGTTGGCACGAAAACAGTCTGTGCTGATGCATTTCCTGAAAGATACTGGCCATGTCGAACCGGCAATGATCTATTCGCCGTTAAGTGGCCCACAATGGAATTACCGCCGTAAAGCGCGGCTTTCAGTCCGTGATGTCGCCGCTAAGGAGCGGGTCCTGGTTGGTTTTCGCGAACGTAATGGGCGTTTCGTTGCTGATATGAATGAATGCCATATCCTTCGCTCAGAAATTGCAGACGCTCTGCCAGAATTGTCACGCTTGATAAAGACACTGGAGTGTCGTGCAGCGATTCCGCAAATCGAAATAGCCTGTGGTGACTCACAGAGTGCATTAATTATCCGTCATCTCGAGGAACTCACCGGAAGTGATCGTGAGAACCTACGGGATTTTGCAAAAGAATCAGGATTGGCCATACTTTCGCAGTCCGCAGGGCCTGACAGTATTGAGCTGCTGGAACCTGTGGATTTGCAACTGGAATACTCGATAGAATCATTGGGTCTGCGTTTCCACTTTGACCCGTTGGATTTCATCCAGGTTAACGGCGGGCTCAATCAACAAATGGTTGAGCGCGCACTCGAGCTACTTGATCCACAAGCTGAAGACAACATACTTGACCTGTTCTGCGGGCTTGGGAATTTCACCCTGGCGCTTGCAACCCGCGCGGGTCAGGTAACCGGTGTTGAAGGGTCGGAGCAGATGGTTGAGCGTGGTCGTGGCAATGCCCGTCTGAATGGTCTGAATAACGTCGGGTTCCACGGTACCGACCTGTACCAACCAACGCAGAGTCCACCATGGCCGGTGGCGGACTACAATAAAATTTTACTGGATCCACCACGTTCAGGTGCCCAGGACCTGTTGCCTTGGATTGCTGCAAGCAAGGCGCAAGAGGTACTGTATATTTCCTGTAACCCGGAGACACTGGCCAGGGATGCCGGGATACTGGTGAATCAGTACGGTTTCAGCCTTGAGGGTGCTGGAATTATCGATATGTTTCCACATACTCCACACAGTGAATCTATCGCCTTGTTTAAACGTAACATCAATGGAAGTGAACTATGACTGATGTCGCGGCATCAACCAGCCAGGATATGACACTGGGCCCACTTTTAATTGGCCTGCATGGACATGAGGTTAGCACCGAAGAAAGCGATTGGTTACGTCATCCCGCTGTTGGTGGCGTGGTGCTGTTTACCCGCAATTACCGTGATGTTTCACAATTGTCGGAACTCTGCGCCTCGATCAGGGCTTTAGCCGGTCGGGATCTGTTGATCTGTGTTGACCACGAAGGAGGACGCGTACAGCGATTCAGGGATGGTTTTACCCGTTTGCCGGCATTGGCGGTGTTGGGGAAGATGTATGCTGAATCACCATCCAATGCACTGGATTTCGCCTACCGGCATGGCCGCGTCATGGCGACGGAATTATTACTCTGTGGTGTGGATCTGAGTTTTGCACCGGTCCTGGATTTGGGTGATCGCAGTGTGGTAATCGGTGACCGCGCATTTGCTGCAGATAGCACAGCAATTATTGAGCTGTCCGATGCCTATGTCGCAGGTATGCATGATGCGGGTATGGCTGCCACCGGCAAGCATTTCCCCGGGCATGGTTCCGTGGTGGCAGATTCGCATACCGATGATGTTTGTGATCAGCGGACGTTTGAAGAGATTGAGCAGGCGGATTTGAAACCTTTCGCGGCTTTGAGTGGAAAGCTGGACGCGATGATGATGGCGCATGTCCTGTATCCGGCAGTGGATGACATGCCGGCAGGTTATTCACCTTTCTGGATCAAAACCATATTACGGCAGAAACTGGCCTATCAGGGCACAATATTTTCTGATGATCTGGGTATGTTTGCAGCGTATGTCGCAGGCGGTCTCGTTGACCGGATGCGGGATTCCCTGCTTGCAGGTTGTGACGCTGTGCTGGTTTGTGATCCGGAAGATGTACGGGCTTTACTGGCAGATATGCATGAGTCGTTTGCCGATGCAGACTCTGCCCTCATCAGGTTAAAAGGCCGCTTGACAGCCACCCGCGAAGACATTGAGCGGGTAGGTGAGTGGCGGCAATGGAAAAAATCGATTACACAATTAGAACTGGAGCAATCAAAATGGATATGAGTGATATCCCGGATCCACAAACGATACTGAAGAATTCACGGGTGCTTTTTAACCGTGACCAGGTCAGTGATGCAGTACAGAAAATGGCAGATGAGATCAATGAGTTTTATGGTGATAAACCATTGATAATGCTATCAGTTTTAACCGGTGCAATTATTCCTGCGGCATGGTTGGTTACAAAACTGAAAATGCCGATTCAAATGGATTTTGTCCATGCAACCCGTTATCGCGGCGGGCTATATGGCGCGGAACTCGAATACCGGGTGCCACCCCGGCTGGACCTGGAAGGGAAAAGAGTACTGATCGTTGATGACATATTTGATGAAGGCCATACACTGGCCGCCATCAAGGGTTCTGTTGAGAAACGCAAAGCGGGTTCTGTAAAGATGGCTTCCCTGGTGCGTAAACTCCATGACCGTGGCCTTTCACGGGACTATGTTGATTTTATCGGCCTCGATGTACCGGATGTGTATGTCTTTGGCTGTGGAATGGATGTCTACGAGGAATGGCGGCACCTGGATGAAATACTGGTTCTCGAGTAAGTCTGCTAGCGGAGAAGATTGATGCAGCGTTTGGGTCTGATTGGAGGTACCGGTCTTGATCATTGGGGGGCGGCTGTCAGGTCGCACAAAGTCTGCGGTGTGTATGGTCAGCCATCAGCCAACCTGGCTGAGTACAGCACAGGCGGCTTAGAGGTGCTTTTTCTGCCGCGTCATGGTGAGCAGCACAAAATCCCGCCACATGCAGTTAATTATCAAGCCAATATAGATGCTTTCAGACAGTTGGAAGTAGAAGGTATTATTGCCGTCAATGCGGTTGGTGGTATTTCAAGCCATAACGGGCCCGGTACACTGGCTGTGCCGGATCAGTTGATTGATTACACCTGGGGCAGGGCTCATACTTTCAGTATGACTGCCAGCGACAGCTTGCAACACGTAGAATTTGCAGAACCTTTTGATGGTCATTTACGCGCAGGATTACTCAAGGCTGCAGCATCTGCCGGGCTGGATGTAAACAATGAAGGTTGTGTTGGGGTTAGTCAGGGCCCGAGACTGGAAACCGCAGCGGAAATAAGACGGTTTAAACAGGATGGTTGTGACATGGTGGGAATGACTTCCATGCCCGAAGCGATACTGGCACGTGAAGCAGGATTGGATTATGCCAGCTTGTGTATCAATGCAAACTGGGCAGCGGGACTTGAGCAGGAACCGGTGACCATGGAAGCCATTGAGGCTACACTTGTGGAGGCTATGTTTAAAGTGCGCAAGTTACTTGGTGTGTTGTTTGAGGAGTTTTCCGATGTCCGTTGATACTCGTTTCCCACATTTGCTGTCGCCCCTGGACCTGGGTTTTACCACACTGAGAAATCGTGTGTTGATGGGTTCCATGCATACAGGGCTAGAGGACAGCAAAAAAGATTTCCCGAAACTGGCTGCGTATTTTGCCGAACGTGCTGCCGGGGAAGTTGGCTTGATTGTAACAGGCGGCATTGCGCCGGGCTTACGTGGTTCCCTTATGCCGAAACCGGCCGGTCTGTTCAATCGTTTGCAGGTGCCCCGTCATAAACTGGTTTCTTCAGCCGTTCATGAAGCGGGTGGCAAAATCTGCATGCAGATACTGCATGGTGGGCGTTATAGCTATCACCCCATGAATGTTGCACCCAGTGCAATCCAGTCACCTATCACACCATTCAAACCAAATGCCTTATCCGCCAAGGGTGTTGAAAAACAGATTCGCAATTTTGTCCGGGCGACAAGACTGGCCCGTGAGGCCGGTTACGATGGTGTTGAAATCATGGGTTCTGAGGGCTATTTCATCAATGAATTCACCACTTCTCATGTCAACAAACGGACTGATGAGTGGGGTGGCAGCACCCGCAACCGTTATCGGATCGCCGAGGAGATACTCAGCAGATGCCGTGAAATCGCCGGGCCGGATTTTATTATTATTTATCGCCTGTCAATGCTGGACCTGTTACCGGATGGGAATTCCTGGGATGAGATTGTCGAGCAGGCAAAAATGGCGGAAGCATCAGGAGCCACAATTCTCAACACGGGCATCGGTTGGCACGAGGTGCGCATTCCAACCATCGCAACCATGGTTCCCCGGGGCGCATTCAGTTGGGTAACAGCGCGTATGCGACCGGAAGTGAATATACCGGTGGTGGCCACCAACCGCATCAATACGCCACAGGTGGCAGAAGAAATTCTGGCGACCGGTGAAGCTGACATGATCTCCATGGCCCGGCCATTGCTGGCCGACGCGGAGTTTGTCAGGAAAGCTCGCGAGGGCCGACCGGAAGAAATCAATATTTGCATTGCCTGCAACCAGGCTTGTCTGGATCATATTTTTGTCGGCAAACACTGTTCATGTCTGGTAAACCCACGTGCATGCCGTGAAACCGAGTTGAATTATCTGCCGGCTAAGGAGATCAAGGCCATCGCAGTTGTCGGGGCGGGTCCTGCGGGGCTTGCTTTTGCAACAGTTGCCGCCGGACGAGGTCACCGGGTCAGCCTGTTTGATAGCGCGGACGAGATCGGCGGCCAGTTTAATATGGCTAAAAAAATTCCCGGCAAGGAAGAGTTCAGTGCCAGCCTGGAATATTACCGAGGCGAATTGGATCGTACTGGTGTTGATTTACAGTTGGGTACCCGTATCACTCCCGAGGATCTTGCCGGATATGACGAAATCATACTGGCTACAGGTGTTTATCCAAGACAACTGGACCTGCCCGGTATCAATCACAGTAAGGTCGTCTCATATATTGATGTCCTAAACGACAGGGTCAAAATTGGCAAACGCGTCGCTCTCATCGGCGCCGGTGGTATCGGTTTTGATGTTGCAGAATTCTTAAGCCACTCAGATGAACATCCGCACAGCCGTCAGTCAGGCGAGGCTTTTGCGCGCGAATGGGGTATCGATCGCACTTTTGAAGCCAGGGGAGGGGTTGAGGGCATAAAACCACAACCACCCGAATCGGCACGTGAAATCTGGTTATTGCAACGCAAAGCGGGCAAGCCGGGCAAAACACTGGGTAAAACCACCGGCTGGATACATCGTCTGAGTTTACGGCACCGGGGCGCTCATATGCTGGGTAATGTGAATTATGAAAGCATCGACGACAATGGTCTACATATCAGTATTGACGGTGAAAAACAGCTGTTAGAAGTCGATCACATCGTGGTTTGCGCAGGGCAGGTCAGCAACCGTGATCTGGAGGCAGTACTGAAAGAAAGGGGGCTTACACCCCACATCATTGGCGGCGCCCAAAAGGCTTCCGAACTGGATGCCAAATACGCCATACGTGAAGGTAGTGAGTTGGCTGCAAAGTTGTAGGATGCATGAGGAGGTCCCGGTTGTGGGTTTTGCCATAGAAGAACGTAGGGTGGGTAACTTGTTACCCACGAATCGAAAGGATTAATGGTGCATAACAATTAGGTTT
>CBDTVF010000156.1:0-7375 GCA_965363775.1 uncultured Gammaproteobacteria bacterium | reverse complement strand
AAACCTTGGCGTAATGGCGATGTTGAATCCACCGTATCCATACAGCAGGGCAGGGGTGTCACCATTCAACTTCAGTCCTGTGCGGTGCGCGATGAACATAGGTACACGGGTGCCGTCCTTTGAGTTATAGAAGACCTGTTTGACGACAAAATCTGCGGGGTCAAAGTCGACTTCCGCGGTTTTGAAAACGGTACTTTCACCGCTGTCCGTCGCAAAGCGATAAACGCTTGGTGGCGAATTGAAGCTGGAGTATGAATAGAATGAATCAGTGCCATCAGCCTTGCCCCCGAAGCCACTGACACTGCCAATCCCCGGTAACTCAACCTTACGAATTGCGGCGCCATCAAGAGCAAATTGACGCACCTGTGAATAAGCGTCTTTCAGGTAGACAGCAATCAAACTGTTGCCCACCAGTGACGCGCCACGCATGACGGCCTCGGATTCCGCTACCAGTTCCTGCCAGCTTTCGCGATCAGGCTGGTTACTGTCAATCGCAACCAGACGACCTCGTGGTGCACCGAGGTTGGTGCGGAAGATCAACTTCCCGTCCACATTACCGACAAATGCAAACTCATTCTCAAAGTCGCTTGTAATAAATACCGCCTCAGCGTCTGCCTGATTCAGATCGAGAAAGGCCATTTGATTGCCACCTGAACCGACCTGCGAATAGATGATCAGAAAGCGTCCGTCCTCGGAGATCTGAGGTATCAACAGCCAGTCCGGGTGATCTTCACGCGCGTACACCAGTTTGTCGGCGTCCTGGGAGGTGCCGGTCGCATGGAAATAGATAGTCTGGTTTTTGTTCAGGCTCTGGAATTCTGCACCTTCTTCGGTGGCGGGAAAACGACTGTAATAGAATCCGCTGTTGTCCGCTGCCCATGCCAGATTAGAAAATTTCACCCATTTCAGTTTGTCTTGCAGTTCTTTCCCGCTTTCGATGTCCAACAGGCGCACGGTACGCCAGTCCGACCCACCATCCTGGATCGCCATCGCCGCATAGCGGCCATCCGGGCTGATCTCTACATCGGCCAGTGCGACGGTGCCGTCCTCTGAAAAAGTGTTTGGGTCAATGACCAGTTTGGGCTCTGAATCGAGATTATCCTGACGGTACAGTACAGACTGGTTTTGCAGACCGTTATTCAAAAAGTAGAAAATCTTTCCGCCTTCCTTGAATGGCACGCCATATTTCTGATAATCCCACAGGGATGTGAGTCTTTGTTTGATCTTATCCCGTTCGGGAATGGTCTCCAGGTAGGCGAAAGTGATCTCGTTTTGTGCTGCCACCCAGTCAGCAACCTCAGTGGATTCACGCACATCATCTTCCAGCCAGCGATAGGGGTCAGCCACCATGGTGCCATGGTAGTCGTCGGTCTGGTCAACCTGCGCAGTTTCGGGATACGCCCATTCACGCTCACTGGTACTCGTAGCAAGCGTTGCGGGCTGAGTATCTTTGGCGGCCTCTGCTGATACCTTATTTGTGTTTTGTTCCTGATCAGCAGGTTGGCAGGCGTACAATGTAATCAGAATCAATAAGGCTAGTTTTTTCACTTTGTTATCCTCAGGCTTTCGCCATTCACCTCAGTTTTCAGTCACCAAAACCATAGTTTTCCGAAACGAAGTCGAGATCTTTGTCCCCACGTCCCGAAAGGTTCACCAGGATGGACCCGCGCTTCATTTCTTTCGCTTTTTTCATTGCGAAAGCAACAGCATGCGCGCTTTCCAATGCCGGAATGATTCCTTCCTTGCGGCCAAGTATAAAGAAGGCTTCCAGGCTTTCTTCATCAGTGGCAGATGTATATTGAACACGGCCTTCATCTTTAAGAAAACTGTGCTCAGGGCCGACACCCGGGTAGTCTAGTCCGCTGGCGATTGAATAGACCGGTGCAGGCTCACCTTCCTCATCCTGAAGCAGGTAGCATTTGAACCCATGGATGATGCCGGGCATGCCGTAGGTCATCGTGGCGGCGTGGTCACCGGTATCCGTGCCGCGCCCCATTGGCTCGACGCCCCACATTTCGCATGGATCGTTAAGGAAAGCGGAGAAAATCCCCATCGCATTGCTGCCACCACCGATACAGGCGGTAACGAGGTCGGGAAGGCCTCCGGTCATTTCCTGGAACTGTTCGCGGGCTTCGATACCAACGATGCGCTGGAAATCACGAACCATCATGGGGAAAGGGTGTGGGCCAACCACGGAGCCGATACAGTAGATCGAACTTTCCGGATCTTCGAGATAGGCACCGAACGCGGAGTCGACCGCTTCTTTCAAGGTCTTCAGACCGAAGGAGACGGGCACTACTTTTGCGCCCAGAAGTTTCATACGGATCACATTCGGGTGTTCCTTGGCTATATCGACTTCACCCATATGGATTTCACATTCAAGCCCGAAGTAGGCAGCGGCGGTGGCGAGCGCAACACCATGCTGGCCGGCACCAGTTTCTGCGATGAGCTTTTTCTTGCCCATATATTTGGCCAGTAAGCCTTCACCCATACAGTGGTTCAGCTTGTGCGCACCGGTGTGATTGAGGTCTTCACGTTTAAGATAAATCTCCGCACCACCGCATAACTCTGAAATGCGTTTGGCATGGTATGTAGGGGTCGGGCGACCCTGGAAGTGTTTGCGGATATCACGAAGTTCTTTGATGAAATCGGCCGAGCGGCTGATCTTGAGGTAGGCCTCGTGGATATCATTCATCGGGCCAACGAGTTGTGGCGGCAAATAGGCACCACCGTACTCTCCGAAATTGCCCTCGGCAGTGGGTGTACTTTCAAGATAGCTGCTGTAATCTTTTTTCATCGGTTAAATATCCTCTAATCAAACGGAATTCCTAGGAGCCTGTCGGATTTAACATGATCTACTGCGGAAAATCCGACAGGCTCCTAGCTAAGAGCTTCAGGTAAAAAAGAGTCGAAATTATCCGGCCCTTTTGCTTATGTTGCAAAGAGTTTTTAGTCAAAAGAATTCGCAACAGGATAATTGACAACAATTTTTGCCGGTCATCGACTGTAGCGGTCAAGACGTTTATGCCATAATCAGCCTGAATATTGCTCAGAGAATGAGATGAAAAGAATGCAGTTCAGGGCAGGGCAGATAATTGGATTGCTGGTTATAGCCGGCCTTTTGGGAATGCAGTACGCGGTAGCTGAAATGTACAAGTTTACCGACAAGGACGGCATCACCCACTACACCAATGTTCGGCCAACCGGTCAGAAAAATGTAAAAACCTTCTCGTTCCCCTGTTATGCCTCGGATACCACTTGCAATCAAATGGACTGGGAGAAAATTCCGCTTAACCGGCAGGCCTATGTTGATGAAATTCGCACTGCTGCGCAGGTTTTCACGGTTGACGAGTCTTTGATCCGAGCCATTATCCACGCGGAATCTGCCTACCAACCCGAAGCGCTTTCACCGCGTGGCGCGCAGGGTCTGATGCAACTGATGCCAGCGACCCAGGAAGAGTTAGAGGTTGTCGATGTGTTTGATCCCGCGAGTAATATTGAAGGCGGCACGCTTTACCTTTCCCGTCTATTGAATCAATTTAATCAGAGTGTCGACCTGGCAACGGCTGCATACAATGCCGGTCCTGGTGCAGTGCGTGAACACGGTGGTATTCCGCCTTACCGGGAAACCCGCGAATATGTGCGCAGGGTTAAGATTTTATACAGACGCTATCGATCAGGTGAAAGTTGAGCGGTGTTTCAGAAGCGTAAGCTGGCCTGCATAACCGAGTCCAATTCATTTAAAGCCGCAATCAGTTCCTGGCAGGGTTTGACGGTCCAGTCACGCCCCAATTCCAGGCTGACGCGTGCTTGCTCATTCTTATAGTGCAGGTATACCGGTGATGAACCATGTTGATATGGGCTGAAAGTAGAGACGAGCGCTGCACACAGGTCCTCGTCCGGCCCTGATACAACGATACTGACACCCTTGGCAAAACGTGTTTTGGCATCCGCCAGTGACATGATGTGATTTGTGGTGATTTTATAGCCGCCAGTGTAATCATCTGCGACCACGTTGCCTTCCATGACAACAATGCTGTCTTTTACCATCAGGTCGGCATAGGTGGCATAAGCTTCGTTCGACAAAAATGCGTCGATACGGCCGCTGTGGTCCTCGACAGCAATAGAGTGTCCGCGTGGGTTACGGCGGCTTAACGAGGTCACTAGTGCTGCCAGGGTCATACTGACACCGCGCCGGTTGTTGTTACCTCTGGGTACGCGTCTTCCCACATCTCCAAGTACACAGTCGGTGAAATTCCTGACGTCTCTGAAATGAACTTTGACCGGATGACCGGTCAGGTATAAACCGAGTGAATCCTTTTCTGCCTGCAGTTTTTGCAGTTCGGGCCAGGTTTTTATCGCAGACAGTTGTCTTTCGCTGGTGGGACTCGCAGCAGGCAACGTGCCGAACATGTCCACCTGACCTGCTTCCAGATCACGCTGCATCTGTTCCGCGGCATGCATGCAACGCGGCAGATCATGCAAAAGACGTGCTCGGTTGTCATCGGGATCAAGTGCATCCATCGCGCCGGAACGGACCAGTGTTTCCATCGCACGCTTATTGGCCTTTCTCAGATCCATGCGGTTACAAAAATCATCCAGGCTGGGATATGGACCACCTGTCGTGCGTTCTACTTCTATGTAGTCAATCGCTGCATTACCGACACCTTTGATTGCACCCAGGCCATAGCGAATGGAATGCGGATTCGTCATTTTGAATGCGTATGAGGAGTGGTTGATATCCGGTGGCAGAATGTCCAGACCCATTTTTCGGCATTCGCTGATGAAACCGGCGATTTTATCCGTGGTATCCATATCTGCAGACAGCACCGCAGCCATAAAAGCGGCGGGGTAGTGTGCTTTTAACCAGGCCGTCTGGTAGGCAATCAGGGCATAGGCTGCGGAGTGGGACTTGTTGAAACCGTAACCGGCAAAGGTTTCCATTTGGTCAAAAATATAGTTGGCAAGATCGTCGCTGACCCCGCGTTTTGAAGCACCATCAACAAAAACAAGACGCTGCTTGGCCATTTCAGAGGCTTTTTTCTTGCCCATCGCGCGACGCAGGATATCAGCGTCACCCAGTGAGTAACCCGCCAGCACCTGGGCGATCTGCATGACCTGCTCCTGGTACAGGATAACGCCATAGGTGGGTTTCAGAATGTGTTCGAGGTCATCATGCGGGTAGCTAACGACGGCACGACCGTGTTTGCGATCAACATAATCACCGACCATACCGGATTCCAGCGGTCCAGGTCGATACAGGGCCACCAGTGCGACAATTTCGTTAAAACTGTCCGGTTGCAGGTCGTTGATCAGTTTTTTGATGCCACTTGATTCAAGCTGGAAAACGGCGGTTGTCCTGCAATCCTGCAACAACTCAAATGTCTTCGGATCATCCAGCGGCAGATCCTCGAGTATGATCGGGTTCTTGCCCTCATCTTCAAGCAGTTGATTGACCGCTTTCAACGTCCAGTCGATGATCGTTAGTGTACGCAGACCCAGGAAGTCGAATTTGACCAGGCCGATCGTTTCAACGTCATCTTTGTCGAACTGGGTGACGACACTGCCACCCATGGATTCGCAAAACACTGGCGTGAAGTCAGTCAACGCGGACGGCGCAATCACCACACCACCCGCATGCTTACCGGCGTTTCGGGTCAGACCCTCCAGCGACATTGCAAGATCAAGCAATGCCTTTGTGTCCTCTTCATCCTCATAACGCTGACGCAGCTCGGGTTCCTGATCCAGCGCCTTTTGTAATGTGATTCCCAACTCCATGGGTACCAGTTTGGCGATGCTGTCGACGAAACCATAGCCATCACCCAGTACTCGCCCACAGTCACGAACCGCGGCCTTGGCAGCCATGGTGCCGTAGGTGATAATCTGGCTCACCTGGTCACGGCCATAGGTTTCGGCGACATAATCGATCACCAGGTCGCGTTTTTCCATGCAGAAATCCACATCGAAATCAGGCATGGAAATACGTTCCGGGTTCAGGAAGCGCTCAAACAGCAAATCGTACTCAAGTGGATCAAGATCGGTGATCTCAAGTGCATAAGCGACCAGTGAACCGGCACCGGAACCACGCCCGGGGCCCACCGGGATATCATTGTTTTTTGCCCAACGAATGAAATCTGCAACGATCAGAAAATAACCCGGGAACCCCATGCCGTTGATAACTTCCAATTCAAGGTCAAGACGCTTGAGATAGTCATCATCGTTGAAATCCTGTGCATGGCCGCGTTTATTCAGGCGCTTTGTCAGGCCTTCCAGCGAGGCTTTTTTCAAGAAAACCTCGACGCTTTCACCTTCGGGTGTGGGGAAATCCGGCAGGAAGTATTTGCCGAAGGTCAGCTCCAGGTTGCAGCGCTTCGCCAGTTCAGACGCATTTTCCAGCGCCTCCGGCAGATCGGCAAACAGGTTTGCCATTTCCTCCGGGCTTTTTAAATATTGTTCCTCGGAATAACGTACTTCGCGGCGTTTGTCGGCGAGCAAGCGTCCATCATGGATACAGACACGTGCCTCATGTGCTGAGAAATCTCCACGCTCAAGAAACCTGACATCGTTGCTGGCGACAACCGGCAGACCAAGGTCTGCAGCAAGTTGCAGGGCATGACGTTCGTAATTCTGTTCCTGTTCCCGTCCTGTACGCTGAATTTCAATATAATAACGGCCTGGGAAATCCCGCATCCAGTCCCGTGCGAATTGACGGGCCTGGTTGGGATGTTGATTGATCAGTGCATGACCCACATCGCCTTCGCGTCCGGCTGATAATGCGATCAACCCCTCTGAATGTTGCGAAACCCAGTCACGTCTGAGGTAGGGGACACCATGATACTGGCCCTCTTGGTAACCTTTGCTGAGTAATTTGCACAGATTCAGGTAGCCTTCCTTATTCTGGCACAGCAATACCAGGCTATTGGCATGATCGGGGTCATCAGGATTGCTGATCAGCACATCGGCCCCGGCGATCGGCTTGATACCTGCAGCAACGGCGGCACGGTAAAACTTGACCAGCGCAAACATGTTGAACTGATCAGTGACGGCCACTGCCGGCATACCCATTTCTTTTGCACGCGCAACCAGTTGTTTTAGCCGCAGCGTGCTGTCAACCAGTGAGAATTCAGAGTGCAGGTGTAGGTGGACGAACGGTTGGGACATGGGTTTTATTTTGCTTGGTGATGGTTGGTTTTCTAACTACATTATGACCATGAGAAAGCCTGTCCGAAAGAGATTTTTTGGGCTTATCCAAAATACCCTGGTTGCACCGGGGTGACATGTAGGGTGCGTAACTTGTTACGCACGAATTGAAGCGATTAATGCTGCATAACGATTTGGTTCAAAAACCGTGCGTAACAAGTTACGCACCCTACGT
>CBDTVF010000155.1:0-7407 GCA_965363775.1 uncultured Gammaproteobacteria bacterium | reverse complement strand
GGGGTTCACCGAAGGAATGCTTCAGCGTTCAGCCACATATGTGTTGCGATACTTGCAAAATAACCAAGTGCTATGGCCCAGGCCCATTTCAGATGAGCAAAAAATGTATAAATACCACGTGCCTGTCCCATGACAGCGACGCCGGCAGCGGAACCAATCGATAGCAACGAGCCGCCAACACCTGCAGTTAGTGTGACAAGCAGCCACTGTCCATGGCTCATTTCCGGGTACATCTCAAGGACGGCGAACATCACGGGGATGTTGTCCACGATGGCTGATGCAAAACCGACCAAAATGTTGGCAGTAGTAGGCCCAAGACCTCCGTATAGCAACTCGGATCCAATTGCTAAATACCCAAATGCCCCCAATCCTCCTACGCACATGATGATGCCGTAGAAAAACATCAGGCTATCCCACTCTGCACGCTGTAAATTTCGGTAAATATCGTACGTGGGTTGCTCATGCATCGATTCTTCTTTTGGCTTGGAGTCTATGGCCAGTGCAGTACTCATGAGCGAGGTTTTTGCAAGATATGCATGGCGTTCGTCGCGGCGTTGCAGGTAGTAGCCAAACAGTTTCAAGAAACCCAGTCCGGTCATCATTCCAGCCACGGGCGGAAGCTTCAGAAGATTGTGCCCGGTTACTGCCATGGTGATGGTGAACAAAAATAACACAACCACGACCAATGCCCCGTGTTTTAGCTCTGCTCTGCTCTCAAGCGGCTCGGGTTGAACTTTTGGAACTGCAAAATTTAGTATCGAAGCCACCACCAGCCAATTCACTACCGCCGGCACGAACAAGGCAAAAAAATCGGTAAAGCCAATGATGTTTTTCTGCCATACCATCAAGGTCGTTATATCTCCGAACGGGCTGAAGACGCCGCCGGCGTTCGCTGCGACAACAATATTTATACACGCGATTGAGATAAATTTGGTATTGCCACCACCCACAGAAATAACAACTGTGGCCATCAACAGGGCGGTGGTCAGGTTGTCAGCGATCGGCGACAGGCAGAATGCAACCAGACCCGTAAGCCAGAAAATTTTGCGGAAGGAAAAACCTTTTACAACGAGCCAATCGCGCAAGATATCAAATACCCCGCGTTCTTCCATCGTATTGATGTAGGTCATTGCTGCGAGAAGAAACAGAAAAAGTTCGGCAAATTCTAACAAGTCGTGCTTGAATGCCACGCCCGCACCGAGTGGGTCCCCTTGCTGAATAAACGCGATGCCGACCAACAGCCAGATAAATCCGGCTGCAACCATGATCGGTTTTGATTTACGGAGACGGATGGCCTCCTCGCTGATGATCAGCACATATGCGATGGTGAATATCACCAGGGCAGCTATTCCCATCCAGGTTCCGGTAAGATCGGCCACGGCACCCGGGCTGGAAATGGCTGCCCAAACTTCTGGGGGCATAACGACCCCCGTGATAAACGTCAGGGCCCAAATAACATTTGGTAGCACCCGATTCTTATAAGTGCTCATGTAAGTCTTTTACCGTGTTCTATTTGTGTGTTTTCCATAGCGTAGATAGCGCTGATTTGAACAGTACTCGCATCGCTACCACCAGCAGTGCACCGCCAACAAAAATCATGACATCAGACATGGCCTCACCAATAAAGGAAAATTGTCTGAAGGCTGAAGCACTTACTTCGAGCGCAATACCCGTAATGAGGAATTTGTTGGTATCGGTATCAACAATGTTCACCAATCCGACGAAAATTCCAAATACTGCCAAACCGATAGGTAACCAGGGATGCTCAAAACCTAATCCCGCTATAAACGCAAAAATAATTCCCAGAATAAAAAGTACCTGACCGATTTGTTGCATGAGTGTATCCTCCGTTTGACAGTGAGTATTTTGCGTACGTATTATATCAATAATACGACATTAGTGTCACGTTTATGTTGTCGCGATATTGATAGCGAGGTGGGTTATGAAAAATATTAATAAAAATGAAGACTGGACTTTTTTCAGTAACAACGCTCATGTGCTTGTTTGTCTAACACACACGCCACAACCAACGACGAGGGAAATGGCTAATCAGGTTGGTATAACCGAGCGTGCGGTGCAGAGAATCGTGAAGAGAATGGTCGAGGCAGGTGTGTTGAAAATAGAGAAGGTGGGCCGGCGAAACCACTATGAATTGGATCTCGATCAGCAACTTAGGCATCCACTGGAGTCTCACAAAACAATTGGTGAATTTATCCGTTTGATCGACGGCGAATATCAGGGCAATGAGTAGCTGATCTGATTTTTATCGCACTGAGTGCCGTAGCCACACGGATAAATAAACGACATATCAGCGGTGGTCATGATCCGATCCTCGTTATGCCAATGCAATCAGTCACGTTGTGTGATCCGGAAGACCAACGCAAACTCTGATTCCCGCCAGGGGTCGCCGAACTTCGCTCGCACAGCCTGAGCGCATTTATCAAAATCCATTTCTATTTCACGTGTAATATCCGGCATTCCGCGATGGCGAAGCACCAGGTAATCTGCAGTACTGGTTCCGTCCAGAAGGTCCTGAAGGTAGACGAAGTTACGGAATTTCATATCAGGCTGGCCTATTGTCAGCTCCCCGTACAATGGGCCGGCGCACACACCATTGATAAAACCAATCTGTACACGCTGATGGTGCACATTCTGCTGCAGATTGATTGGGTTGAAATAAGATTCCAAATACCAGGGTGCTTCTACAATAACAGTCTCACCCCTATCGTGATTTGCCGCTATTTCCTCATAGAACGACTCGGACCGGTACCAGTCCTGCATAGCCTGCGTGTAAAGGTTGCGATCCCAGTTATAGTGGAAATGGTAATTTTGATGGGCAACAAATTGATTGTTACGCATGGGCCAGTCCGGTATGGGTCCTGTTGCAACAAGAACCACCAGGACGACTGTCAGGCTTATTGCGTTCGTTGTAATCGTCAGGCCTGGGCGACCCACCACCTGGGATGTCAGATGGACAAGTGCTACTGCGACGCAACTGAGGAAGAACGGTACCAGGCCGATCATATAACGCAAAAATATGTTGCCGTGTGATGCATATGCTGCTCCGGTCGCAATCAGAACAAAGACGGCCAAAATGCAAGTCACAAGCATGTAAAGACCAAATTCCCTGTCCCGACGATACAGGATTGCAGCACCCCAAAGAGACAGGAGGCCCAGTGGAATATAGACCCACAGGTGCCCGGAACCAGATGCAAGCGACAACGCCCAGGGCAGCGTCTCCCGGTCAATAAAATGCTGTCCCGCCTTTGCTATGATTGCCCCTGGCTGGGTTCCCAGGGGCGGACCCAGCAAAGCTGCGAGTAAAACCAGCATGATAGTTCCAATTGCAATCAGTCTTTTTAATGCAGACCATTCACGGGTTTTCAGTGCCTGTCTTGCCGCCAGTACTCCAAACCAGGCAAACGGTGCTGTAACCAAAATCAGGGCAGGCATATTGAGCCATGCAGATAGTGCTGCCAAGAGCACCCAGGCAAGGCCATACTTCAGCTGGTTGCTTTTCCACCAGTGCCATGCCATTAGCAGTGCGCAGGGCTCCAGCAAAACCAATAGAGCGTAGGGCCGGGCAAAACGGCTGTAGTAGATCAGCAGGGGAGAAATGGCAAGCAGTGCCGCCAGCATCAAGCGTTCTGGTCTGTTCAGCCATTGGCGCAGTAAGTGCGGAATGACCAATAGTGCGACGCAGCCAGCCAGCAGCATTGGCCAACGCATGAGAATTTCATTGAGCCCGGTTAGCTGATATTGAAGCTCATACAAAAGGGCCAGTGGAATACTGTGGTCTGCTCCGCCGAAATGTGTAAATATCCAGCCAAAATCGTGATATTGCACAGCATTCAATGCGTGCCACTCGTCACCGAGTATCACCTGGTCAGCAATGCGATAGAGACGGACAGCGGCGCCGGCAATAAATATCAGGAACAGCAGAGCCCAGTATTGCAACCTGGTCGGAATAGCATCCCCGGTGGTGTTGCCATTACCCCAGGCTTGCATACATCATCACCCTTGTTATTTTTACCAGGTGCTTCACCTTGAACAGATTCCTGTCAGTGGATATTTACCAAGCATATCGCAAATTTGCAGACGGATGACTTTTGCATACCTCATACGGTTACCTGTCCGGTCAAAAGTATTATTTATGTCTGTAGGGTCAAAAGGATAATACAATTGCGTTTGAACACAGAATGCGAGGTCAAATCAATGCTACATCCTAAGCGTCTTATAGTCATCATGCCTGCATTGATTGAGTCAAGGATTGGCTATTCTGCATGAGTGATCTGAGAGAGTTTTTAAAACAGGTCATTACCCCGGGCGGAAGCAGTAGCTGGAAAGTACAGTTTTTTCAACATCTTGTTACAGGTATGGTGGCGACCGCCGCCCATTATATTGTCATGTGGTTTGCGTTGAATCTGCAGTTGCGGCCGGTTTTGGCCACCACCATCGGTTTTACGGCAGGTGCAACAACCCGGTTTTTCTTTTCATATGTTCATATTTTTGAGCCCGAAAGAGATGTGATCAAAGCATTGCCGCATTTTGTATTGGCATTGTCTTTGCAAATGGTGCTCAATGCCGCATTGCTGGCGTTATTCCTGACAATGACCACGCTGGTTTGGCCCGCGCAAATACTGGCAACGGGGTTGCTGGTGGTATTCAATTTCCTGATCTACAAATTCTGGGTGTTTAAATAATGAGTGAATACGATTTTGATTTATTTGTAATTGGTGCCGGTTCCGGCGGTGTGCGGGCAGCACGAATAGCTGCAGGCTATGGTGCACGTGTAGGTATCTGCGAAACAAGCCGGGTAGGGGGCACTTGTGTCATTCGCGGTTGTGTGCCGAAAAAATTGCTGTCATATGCTGCGCATTTTGCAGAGGAATTTGAAGATGCAAAAGGCTACGGATGGGATGTTGGCGAGACACAGTTCAGTTGGCCCCGATTAATAGAGAATAAAGACCGCGAAATTGACCGGCTTAACCAGGTGTATCTGCGACTACTTGAAAACTCAGGAGTGAAGCTGTTTTCCGTACATGGCAAGCTGCTGGATTCACACAGGGTTCAGCTGGGTGATGATATTGTCTGCGCAGACAAGATACTGATCGCAACCGGAGGACGTCCGTGGAGACCGGATATTCCAGGCATTGAGCACAGCATTACCTCAGATGAAGCTTTTCACCTCGATAAACTGCCCGAGCGGGTTGTTGTTGTCGGGGGCGGATTCATCGCCTGTGAATTCGCTTGCATATTCAATGGTATGGGTTCCGAAGTTGTACAGGCCTATCGTGGTGAACAGATTTTGCGTGGCTTCGATCATGATGTGCAGGAAACACTGGCCGCTGAAATGAAGCACAAGGGCATTGATATACTGTTACACGTCAATGTGACTGAACTGATCAGGCATTCAGATGGTCAGATTACACTGAAGCTGGATGATGGTAGTGAGTTGCAGGCAGACACCGTGATGTTCGCCACCGGCCGGGTACCCAATGTGCGGGGACTTGGCTTGCAGGATGCCGGTGTGCATGCACTTCCTGGCGGGATGATTCCTGTCAACGAGTACTCACGTACCAACCTGGAGAATGTGTTTGCCGTTGGCGATGTGACCAATCGGGTCAACCTGACACCCGTGGCGTTGATGGAGGGTCATGCATTTGCCGATAGTGAATTTGGTGGAAACCCGAGGCCGGTTAATCATGATTTCATACCCTCGGCTGTTTTTTCACACCCGCCGGTGGCTACCGTTGGGTATTCGGAAAAGGACGCCAGGATTCACTACGGTGAACTGGATGTATACAAATCTGTATTCAGACCGATGAAATATACCTTGTCGGGAAGAGAAGAAAAAACCATGATGAAATTGCTCGTGCAACGTTCATCGGATAAGGTCGTTGGCTTGCACGTGGTCGGTATGGATGCGCCTGAAATTGTGCAAGGCTTTGCAGTTGCGATAAAATCTGGCCTTACGAAAGAACAATTTGACCTTACCACGGGCATACACCCGACAGCAGCAGAGGAACTGGTTACCATGCGAGTACCGGTTCAGGGATGAAGGAAGCAGTGATGGATACTCGTTTCAAAGCTATTAACGGACTGATTTGCGCAGTTCTTCTGGCGATCTTGTTAGTCCAGGTTCCAGCGTTTGCTAAAAGCGCCTCGGCATCTGCTGACAACAGCGACAAGCAACGCTATATCGTCGTTCTCGATGATTTGCCGCTTGTTTCTTATGACGGTCGTATCGTGCACACACCCGAGCGCAATACGACAGCAAGCAGTTTTAAAGCAACCGCTAACAAATTTACCGGTGCACGTAAACTTGACGTGAATTCACCGGAATCAAAACAATACCTTGAGTTTCTGGATGAACGATATGAGTCGTTTCGTGGTGAAGCCCTGCTGAAGCTGGGTCGTCAGCTAAAACCAGTGCATCGTTATCGTAATGCCGTGAATGGTTTTGCAGTCGATCTCAGTGAGTCTGAAGTCAAGACGCTGCGTGCCATGTCGAGAGTTCGTGGCTTAGGACTGGACGAGATCCAACATGTGCAGACTGATTCGGGTCCGAACTGGATTGGTGCAGACAAAATTTATGACGGCAATGCCGGTTTTCCGGCAACCGGCGGTGAAGGTGTGGTCGTTGGTATTTTCGACACTGGCATCAACTGGGATCATCCATCGTTTGCAGACCCGGGTGAAGGTGGAGGACCGGGCTGGGATCACGAAAATCCATACGGCGAGGAATTGGGCCTCTGTTCCCTGCCTGAAGTTCTTTGTAACGACAAGCTTGTTGGTGTTTATGATTTAGTTGAGGACGAAACAGGTATTGAAGAAACCAACAACGGCAATGACAATGCAGGCCATGGTTCGCACGTCTCATCCGTCGTAGCCGGCAACCCGACCAATGTCACACTCAATGGTATTCCCACACAAATAGGCGGTGTCGCACCCAACGCCAATCTTGTCAGTTACCGTGTTTGTTATATTGGAGATCCTGTTGATCTGGATGACGATGGTTGCCAGACCTCTGCAATCATCAGGGCCATTGATCAGGCCATTATCGATGGCGTGGATGTCGTCAATCATTCTATCGGCAGCACGGCTCATGACCCGTGGATTCCCTGGTCTTCTACTTATGCGTTTCTCAATCTCAGGGAAGCCGGAATTTTTGTTGCGACCGCTACCGGCAACGATGGTCCAAACCCCGGCACCGTGGGATCGCCGGAGAATGCACCCTGGATTACTTCAGTGGGTGCTGCCACGCATGATCGGGTTTTTGCCAGCGCTTTGGAAAACCTCAGTGGTGGAGACACCACGCCTCCTGGTGTCCTGGTCGGCCTCAGTTCCAATGGAGCTGTTGATATCCGTCCCGTTGTGTACGCCGGGGATTTTGGCAATGCACTT
>CBDTVF010000154.1:0-7442 GCA_965363775.1 uncultured Gammaproteobacteria bacterium | reverse complement strand
CAAGCCTGCAATCTTATATTGAGAAATGTCCGGGGCAGGCTGTCGATAAGCTTGTTAATACCCCAATGATCTCGGTCGATCTTGAACTGACCGGTCTGGATGCCAAGCAAAATCATATCATCGCGATCGGCTGGACCAAGATCGATCATGGAAGAATCCGTTTTGGGACCAACCGTCATATCGTGGTTAGCACGGAGCAATCGGTAGGGCACAGTGCAGCAATACATGAATTGATGGATAACGAGGTGGCCATGGGCGCGCCTTTGGAAACTGGCTTGAAGGCTTTGTTCAAGGCGGCGACCGGAAGGGTTTGGTTATTTCATCACGCCGGTCTTGACGTGGCATTCCTGCAACAGGCCTGTCTCTCCTGGGCTGGCGTGGCGCCACCATTTGCAATGCTGGATACCATGCAAATGGAATTGGTGGTGAGAAGGCGAAGTGACCAACCGGTTAAACACGGGGATTTACAACTTGGCAATCTGCGGGCCAAATATAACCTGCCGCGTTACACGGCTCACAATGCGCTGATTGATGCCTGCGCAACGGCAGAATTGGCGCTGGCCATCGCTGCTAAAATGGACCCCTCCGGGTCACTCAATCTTCGACCTCATATGAAGTACTACTAGTGTAGCGTCATCCCTAAAACATAGGATTGACACTACACTAGATCCCTCTAACTAAAGTCGAATAGTTTTGATCCTGCCTCAGGCCATAAACTGGTCGTACACTGTACTGCATATCAGAGGACAACCAGATCATGGACTACCAGACACTTTATCGACACTCGCTTGATAATCCGCAGGAGTTTTGGGCAGAAACAGCCACCGACCTGGTTTGGTCAAAACCCTGGGAGAAGGTACTCGACGATTCGGATGCACCTTTTTACGAGTGGTTCACCGGTGGTGAAATCAATACTTGTTACAACGCGCTGGACAGGCATTGTGAAGAAGGTCGGGCCAGCCAGGCAGCCCTGATTTACGACAGCCCGGTGACTGACCAGGTGCGAACTTACAGCTACGAAGAACTTCGTGATGAGGTTGCAGTTTTTGCGAACGTGCTGCAGGTTAACGGTGTTGGCAAGGGCGATCGTGTCATCGTCTATATGCCGATGATTCCCGAAGCGGTTATTGCGATGCTGGCCTGCTCGCGGATTGGCGCAATTCATTCTGTGGTGTTTGGAGGTTTTGCAGCCAAGGAACTGGCGACCCGGGTGGTGGATGCCAGTCCGAAACTCGTGATCAGTGCAAGTTGCGGAATCGAGGGTACAAAGGTCATCCCTTATCTTCCCTTGCTGGATAAAGCTCTTGAACTTGCCGGGGCTGAAGACCTGACCCGAATCCTGGTTTCCAGACCACAACTGCCGATTGAGGATTTACACCCTTCGGCGATACTCTGGCAGGACGCGGTGGCCAAGGCACATGCGGTGGACTGTGTTCCGGTAGGTGCCACTGATCCACTGTATATATTGTATACATCTGGAACTACGGGGGAACCCAAGGGTGTTGTCCGGCCAAATGGTGGACATGCCGTTGCCTTAAAGTGGAGCATGGATAACATTTACAATGTGAAACCAGGCGATGTTTACTGGGCAGCGTCAGACATTGGCTGGGTGGTAGGGCACTCTTATATCGTGTACGCGCCTTTGCTACATGGCTGCACCACCATCCTGTATGAAGGTAAACCGGTTGGAACACCCGATGCCAGTGCTTTCTGGCGTGTCATTGAACGCCACAAGGTCAACTGTCTGTTTACCGCACCCACGGCATTCCGGGCCATACGCCGGGAAGACCCGACAGGGGCGCTGCTCAAGCAACATGATATCAGTAGTCTCAGGGCACTTTACCTGGCAGGTGAACGTTGTGATCCCGACACCCTGCACTGGGCAGAGACCCAGCTTAATGTGCCGGTCATCGATCATTGGTGGCAAACGGAAAGCGGTTGGCCGATGGCGGCCAATCCGATGGGTATCGAACATATGCCGGTCAAGGCGGGCTCACCCACGGTAGCCGTGCCCGGTTATGACATCAGGGTGCTGGACGATGAGGGCCAGGAAGTGCCGCGGGGCCAGTCAGGTTACATCATGGTCAAGTTACCCTTGCCACCCGGAAACCTGAACACGCTGTGGGGCAATCAGAAACGATATCGCGAGGCGTATTTGACCCGTTTCGAAGGTTATTACCTTACAGGCGATGCCGGTGTGATGGATGAACAGGGTTACCTGTGGGTCATGAGTCGTATTGATGACGTTATTAATGTTGCCGGACATCGCTTATCAACCGGTGCACTGGAAGAAGCGTTGGCATCCAATGACCACGTGGCGGAATGTGCTGTTATTGGTGTTTATGACAAACTCAAGGGTGAAATGCCGTTGGGTTTTGTGGTTTTGAACAGTGGCACAGATGTCGATGAAGATGAGTTGAAGAAGAGCCTGATCATGGTCGTTCGCTCACAGGTCGGGCCGATTGCCACACCACGGGACATTCATATTGTTCCCCGCCTGCCAAAGACACGTTCAGGCAAGATTCTCAGGGGAACCATGCGGAATATTGCAGATGGCAAGGAATACAAGATGCCGGCAACGATCGAAAACCCGGAAGTTCTGAGTGAAATTGCATCTGCCGTAGGTCGGGAGGGGTAGTATCGGACTACCGGACTCTCAGAAAAGAAAAAAGGCTTATGGAACCCCCCATAAACCTTTGATTTTAATGGTCGGGATGAGAGGATTCGGACCTCTGACCCCCACGTCCCGAACGTGGTGCTCTACCAGGCTGAGCTACACCCCGACTAAGGGGCGTATTCTAACCAAGCGGGCCATGCATTGAAAGACCTTGGCATCGGATAAATTCAGACTTGCGCGCGCGCAGCCTCTTACGTAGGATAGGTTCCCGGTAAATGATTTAATTTACTTTGATGCCAGAATTCTACTGAATTGTATTGGGGGAGTTACCGGGGAGGCCAGTTACGCTGGCCTCTCTTTTTTTTCTCCTGAAAATACGACAACAAAAAGAATTAAATAAACCATTTTTAAGAACTAAGGAGTTTGACTTGTCAGCTGAACCCATAAGTGCCCGTATTTACCCTGCTGGAATTTTGACCGTGCTAAGCCGCATGGAAGTAGAACGTTTACATGATGCCAGTCGTGGAGAACTGGGCGAATTACTGCGCCTTTGTGCAATGGCCGTGCTTAACAGCGGCAATGAGGACGATGACGCGGAGGCCTTGCTGGAACGTCACAGGAATTTCGACATAGAGGTGCAGCAGGTTAACCGGGGTATCCGGTTGGAATTGAGTAATGCACCCGGCTCTGCGTTCGTTGACGGCATCATGGTTCAGGGTATACGTGAATTATTGTCTGCCGTACTCCGTGACCTGGTTTATTTTGATACGGAAATTCTCGGTAGTGCATCAACTGACCTGAAAACCCAGCATGGCATCACCAATGCTGTTTTCGAAATTTTGCGTAATGCTAAAACTCTGAATCCATCGCGGGAGCCCGACCTGGTTGTATTCTGGGGCGGTCATGCTATCAAGCGGCATGAATATGACTACACCAAGAAGGTGGGTTATGAAGCGGGTCTACGCAAGCTTAATATTTGTACCGGTTGTGGGCCGGGAGCAATGAAAGGGCCTATGAAAGGGGCAACTATTGCGCATGCGAAACAACGTGTTACAGGTGCCAGTTATATTGGTATTTCTGAACCGGGCATCATTGCTGCTGAATCACCCAATCCGATTGTCAATCAACTGGTCATTATGCCCGATATTGAAAAACGACTGGAAGCCTTTGTCCGGTTGGGTCATGGCTTTGTGGTCTTTCCCGGTGGTGTAGGTACTGCCGAAGAAATACTTTACCTGTTGGGTGTTTTGTTGAATCCGGCGAATGAGGATATGCCATTTCCATTCGTACTGACAGGTCCGGCTGAGTCAGCCGAATATTTTGAGCAGATAGACGCCTTTATCGGCCTGACCCTCGGAGAGGAAGCCCAGTCAAAGTACCAGATCATCATTGGTGAACCGGAAAAAGTCGCCCAGACCATGACCACAGGCCTGGTGCAGGTCAAAAACTATCGCAAGAAACACAGGGACGCTTACTATTGGAACTGGTTGTTGCAAATACAGCCGGAATTCCAGCAACCATTTGATCCGGATCATGAAAACATGGCGGCACTACACCTGTACCGCGACCAACCCAAGCATCTGCTTGCCGCTAACCTGCGACGGGCTTTCTCCGGTATCGTGGCTGGCAATGTCAAACCTCAGACCATTAAAGCCGTACGTGAACTTGGTCCTTTTGAGATCAATGGTGAAAAAGAAATTATGGATGCTCTGGATGGTCTGCTGAATTCTTTCATCGAACAGCGACGTATGAAATTACCAGGTAAAACTTATCACCCTTGTTACCGGGTGGTTTCCTAAACTGGTTTTTTCATGGATCACGTGCGAATCGTAATTCGTTTCGCATTGTTCAAACCCAACAACACGTGGGGTGCTTAACTCGGTTCGCATTGTTCGAAACCAACAATACGTGGGATGCGTAACTCGTTTTGTATTTTCGGTTTCGTAGGGTGCGTAACTTGTTACGCACGTTTAATTGGCTTAAAACCCGGTACCCGCAAAGTTCGTGCTTAATCGAGCGTAACAAGTTACGCACCCTACAAGTCAATTTTGAATCGTGTGTAACGAGTTGTGCACCTTACCAGTTGATATCAGGTTTTAACGCTTCATTGGCGATCAGTTTTCGGGCAGCTGTCAGGTCAATGCCGTGTGTGTACTTGAATTTGTCCTGATAAGGAACGATTAAACCCCGGGATAGCAGGTCATCGCGTTCAGCAGGCGAGAGCGATTCTTCGCTAACCAGTGCATAGTTATCACGAAAATCATATTCAGTGGCAAGTTCGTCCAGATTATCTGCCAGGTTTAGTCCTTCGATCGGATATTTGAGTGCGTAGCGATTGTCGTTGCTTACAAAGATCTCCAGTGCGCAACCTTCCGGAAAGCCCCGGTAAATTTCAGGGTCTTCGGGATCGTTGTGAAAAAACACCAGGTATCGACGGCCTTCTTCAAACACGGTCGGGTTTTCGAAATAGCATTCATTCGGGTGCAAACCCTTTTCATACACCTCGATAATTTCTTCACCGGGCCGGTTCAATTTGTAGGCAATCAGGATTTTAAGATATGCACTGCCTTCGCTGGGAAAAGAACGGGTGAAAACATAATCGGTGTCCTTTACCTGGGCAATGGCTACAAGGTCAGCCTTTGTTGCAAGTTCCGTCAGGCTGACAGATTGTTTTTCCTGCTCTTTATTTTCGGTGTTAGCTGTTTTGTCTGATGCAAATACCAGTGTGCTGGAGACCAGAAGCGAGCCTAATAACAAGCTGAGATGTCTCATCGCCGGTTCCCCATTTTTATGTGAAGTTGCTGACTCACCATGTTGCCGTATATCTCTGCTGATGCGGATACCCGATTTGAACCCCGCATATGTGGAGTCACTGTTTGTGATCTGTTAGCCTCTGCCGCCTTGAATCGGTTTCTTAACGGCCAGGCCCCATTATAAACAGGAATCTTCAATGATCATGGTTTTCAGATGCTTTTCGGTCATGCTATTAACATTACTGCTCATCGCCTGTCATCAGAAGGATGATTTGACTGTCTCGAAATCAGGCAGGAACGTTGATTTAACAGTCAAAGATGCCATCAAATTTGTCGCGCAATCTGAACGACAACTCGAGGGATTGCTGCAGGAAAACGAACGCATGGCCTGGGTCTACAGTAATTTTATTACTGAGGATACCGAGTACCTGGCAGCAACTTCCAACAAGAAATTCACGTTGTTGCAGGTACAGTTGGCGGCCAAAGCAGCAATGTATTACCAAATTGAGAATCTTGATGCTGGCACCCTGCGCAAACTCAATATATTACGCAGTGGAATCACTATTCCTGCACCAGGCGACCTTGCCAAAACAGCGGAACAGTCGGAGATTGGTGCCAAATTGGGTGCTATGTATGGCAGGGGTGAATACTGCTATGGCAATGGTAAGTGCCTCGACCTGGGTCATTTGAGTGACATTATGGCCGAGTCCCGGGATCCGGATGCCTTACTTGAAGCCTGGAACGGTTGGAGAGAGATTTCACCGCCGATGAAAGACCTGTATGTCCGTCAGGTTGAATTGGCCAATGAAGGTGCAGCAGAATTGGGGTTTAAGGATCTGGGAACGATGTGGCGTTCAGCATATGACATGCCTCCGGAAGACTTCCCCGCCGAACTCGATCGTTTATGGGGTGAGGTAAAACCACTATACGAAGCCTTGCATTGCCATGTGCGAGCCAGGCTTGGCGAACAATATGGCACCGGTCTGGTTCCGCAGGACGGCCCGATTCCAGCACATTTGCTTGGCAATATGTGGGCGCAGGACTGGAGCAATATTTACCCCCTGGTTGCACCAGCTGAGACGGTATCCTCCTATGATCTAAGCTCAATACTTAAGGAAAGGGGTTTTGACGCCCTCACCATGGTCAAGGCGGGTGAGGGTTTCTTCAGCTCCCTGGGTTTCGAACAAATGCCGGCGACATTCTGGCAGCGTTCATTATTTGTCAAACCTCAAGACCGCGATGTTGTTTGTCACGCCTCGGCCTGGAATGTGGATGAAAAGGATGATCTGCGTATAAAAATGTGTATCAAGGTCAACGCTGAAGACTTTAAAACCGTTCATCATGAACTTGGGCATAACTACTATCAACGGGCCTACAACAAAAATAGCCATCTCTACCGGTCCAGTGCAAACGACGGTTTCCATGAAGCGGTAGGTGATACCATCGCCCTTTCCATTACGCCTGAATATCTGCAAAAAATCGGCCTGCTTGAGACTGTCCCTGGTGCATCCGAAGACATTGCACTGCTGATGAAGCGTGCCCTCGAGGGTATAGCCTTTCTGCCATTTGGCCTGTTGGTCGACCAATGGCGTTGGCAGGTATTTGCCGGTGAAGCCGGTCCTGAAGCCTATAACGGCTTATGGTGGCAGTTACGTGAAAAATACCAGGGTGTGATTGCACCCAATAATCGTCCCGAAGACGCATTCGATGCAGCAGCGAAGTATCACGTTCCGAGTAATACTCCCTACACACGATACTTCCTTGCACGCATTCTGCAGTTTCAGTTTCATCGTTCTCTATGCGAGATTGCCGGTGATGAAGGCCCCGTGCACCGTTGCTCCATTTATGGGAACCGGCAAGCGGGCAAACGACTCAATGCGATGCTGGAAATGGGTCGTAGTCAGCCATGGCCAGATGAACTGGAAGCCCTTACCGGTCAACGGGAAATGGATGCGACTGCAATTCTTGACTACTTCGCGCCTTTGAAGGACTGGTTGGATGAACAAAATGAAGGGCGGCAGTGTGGATGGTGAATTCTTCTTCGAACGCGCGCGGGGATGGGTGCTACCTTC